>JANXAG010000038.1 GCA_025062375.1 Anaerolineae bacterium
CACACCTGTGCCCTGACGGAGGGCGGCGGGGCCAAGTGCTGGGGGAATAACTACTACGGCCAGTTGGGCGATGGACGGCCGTTATGGTCCAGTGTGCCGGTGGATGTGGTGACTCTGCTGAAGGTCTACCTGCCTCTGGTCCTGCGCTTGAGATAAACTCAACCAGGGTGCGGGCTACTATTTGGGTTTGCCGCCCGTGTTCGCTCTCGGGGGGTGAAGGAGCCAAAGAGATGCGAAAGAGGCAGGGAAGCGAGCCCGGCACTGGGTAGTAGAGCGGACGCACGGTTGGCTGAACCGCTTCCGGCGGATGTTGGTCCGTTGGGAGAAGAGGGCCGCCAATCATCTCGCGTTCCTGCCTTTCGCCTGTGCCCTTATTGCCTTTCACGCAGCAGGGTGGCTGGCGAAGCCCCTGATCGCTGCCCAATATGCGGAGCCCTGAAGGATAAGTTCCGCAAGTTTTAGAAGGCTCAGTTTCCTTCCGGGCCGATGTCGTATGAGGTGTCGGCCTGGTCCTTGTGCGAGGCAGTTCTACCAGCCTTTGGTTAGGAAACATCGGAGCTGGCTATCACCCAGGCCCGGATAAACTAATCCAGAAGGGCGTTTATACCGCAGTTACTCCCAAAGGCTGGACGGTGGTTCCTGGAAGGCCGGGGTTGTGGCCAGCCCTTAATCACTTATTCTTTTGCCCTTTCAGGATACTGGCATCGCAAAAGGCCACAGCAGTGGCAAAAATTTCCGCATTCTCAGGGCTCCCGGAGGTGGGGAAAGCCAGTAAAACGCCTGGAAGGGCTGGTTCATCCGGTGCTGATAACTTTCAGGGTTTTAATTTCACACCCCCGCAATCGGAAGGAAATTTTTCTACCCTCCACTTTCAAGGGAGCTAAGGGTTCCTCCAGCAGATTCGTCTCCCATGCCTCTGCCACCTCACGCCATAGAACAATGCTGCCGGAAATTTCCTCCCGCGTTGCATTCCACAGCCTTATCACAATTCCTGCTCCATCTTCGGCCTTTTTGATCGCACTCACTATAACCTGCGGCGGGTTTATTTCCAGCAGGCTCAGGGTAGAAGGCAAGTTTCCTTCAGCACTAACCCTTGCCGCCACGAGAGGTCGGGTGAAGGCTTCGGCCTCAAGCCATGGGAACGCCTCCCACCAAAAACCAGGGTAAGGGACGAAAGCATATTCGAAAACATGCACACCCGGGCACTGGGCCTCCGGGACCTCATAAGGAGGGCCAGCATGCCCGAGCCGCGCTCTCAAATCATCCCTTGAAAGCCACCCGACACACCTCAGGAGGGTGAGGAAAACAACTCCCTCAGGGGTCACCTCATATTCTGGCAAGCCTTTATTCAAAACAGCTATTCCACGTCCTTCGCCCTGAACCAGGAGAAAACGCTCTTGAGGGTGGGTGCTTACGGGAGCTTCAAAGGGACTTATGGCTTCGGGCAAAGCGGTGGAACGGGAAACAAGGGCGAAGGCACTTTCGGCAATGGATTCTCGACAGATGAAGTCTACCGGAAAAGCCACCCTCAGACGGTGATCACGAGCCCTGTTATCCACTATGGTACGGAATTCAATTCTCCTTACCCCACGTTTAAGCGTGATAAAAGTGGTTATAGGGCAGATTACCTTCCTGCGGCTGCGGCGTTTGCGCTCCGCTGTAAGGTTCTGGGGTATAAGGAAGCGATGCCTTATTCTAATAGTGGCCCAATCCTGGAAGTTTTCAGCCAGGTCAATTTCCGCTTTCAGAGCCAAGGTGGTGAAAACTTCCTGGCTTTCAGGAGCCTCGAAGTTATATTCATCACCCGCATCTCCCGCATCCTCAAAATAGCCAACATTCTCGTACACAGCGCCGCTTCCTTTATCCACGACTTTAATCGTCCCGTTGTCCATGACTTCTACCCGGAAGAATTCGTTCTCCATAGTCTTTGAATCCAGGAGAACTCCTTTTCCGGAAGTAACAGGGGGATTTCCCGGGACAAGGCGATAGATTTTGTAGCCCCAGGGAGGAAGGCCTTCAGCCAGGAAGGAAATCTTAACTTTCTCCACATGTTTTACTCCCTCCAGAATGTCCCTGCTTTCCAGTACCCTCTCCCCGATCCTGAAGGGAACGACATGGCCTTCAGGGGAAACAAGTGTGAAGCGCTCTACAGCTAAATCCTCGGGCCCTGGTTCCTGAGCTCTGCCCCGTGGAGGGGAGAGCCTCGGTTCAACCCACACTTCCACCGTGTCTGTCCGCTGGGATGAGGTAGGGTTAAAGATCAGGAAGTTTATCCCCTCTCCGCCCCGAACTTTTTGCCCAATTTTCTGGAGAGATTCTTCGGTCACTTCTTTTGCCACCTGCTCCACCTGGGCGAACCTCACTACCATTTCCTGGTGCACTTCATCTACGGAAGTCCCACAGATGGAATCGTGAAAGTGGTTTTTAAGGAGGAGCTTCCAGGCATGCCTCAAGAAGCTTGAAGGATATTGCTCTCCCATGGTCATGGCGAAGGAGGCTAACGGTTCAGCATAAAAATTGAGCAAAGTAAAGGCCTTATGGTTCATCAGTTTAAGGTAAATGCGGGAGGAGAGGACTCCCGGGAGCAAAGGGGCAAAGAAGGGGGTACGCAATTCGCCCTGTATGACCTCCAGCTCCCGATTTCTGTCCAGGAGTTCAAGGTAATCCTCAAGGGACCCCAGGTTAAAAGAATAGCCCATCCTGGCCGAAAGATGTTCCAGGACAGAGGGCAGGTCTTTCTGAGGTCCCATGTGGTCGCATCCGGCCATGAGTAAAACAGCGTCGGCAGTGGAGAGGCCTCTTAGAAATTCCAGGAGGGAACTGAGGCCTTTAAAAGGGCCCAGCTCAAAATTTTCAGGGTCAGAAGGTAGATTCCGGGCGTTACAATAAGAGGCGGCGAACCAATGGGTGAGGACTCTGGAACCATCGGGGGCTTCCCACCAGAACTCAGTTTTCTGCGGGGCCACACCTCGGGATAGAAATGCGGTTTCTATTCCAAAGCCCCTCAATATCTGGGGCATCTGAGCTACATGCCCGAAAGGGTCCGGCAGGTAGCCAATTTTCATTGTCCCCCCCAGAGCTTTCCCTAATTTGTGGCCTTCCAGCAAATTGCGCACCAGAGCCTCTCCCCCGGCCAGAAATTCATCGGGCATGGTATACCATGGGCCTGTGGACAGGCGCCCATAGGCTATAGCCTGCTTGAGGTCTCCCTCCCTATCGGGACGAATTTCCAAGTAATCCTCAGCAATGATAGCCTGACCATCCAGCAGGAAATGCCTGAATTTTTCGTTCCCCTTGAGGAGGTCCAAGGTTTCGTCCAGCATCCGGACCAGGTGATAGCGAAACCTTTCAAAGGGAAAATACCACTCTCTATCCCAGTGAGTGTGGGGGACCACAATCACCTTCATGGGCTAACCCCCTGCTTCGGCCTTGGTTTCCTCAGATTCCTCCAGAACAGGAAAGCTGCAAGGGCAAAAGGCAAGCTCAGTGGGATGACCACCACAGTGACCCAGATGGCCGCATCTACTGTGAACTGGAGGGCCCTGACTAAAGCTCTCGTCGCATACCAGAAGGTCCTGGCTGGCTTCCAGGTAGCTGGGGCTACGGGTTGCGCCAGGACACTGGGGGTCAAATATATCGTGATGGTGGAAAAGCTCGTCATTTGCTCCAGATATTTCATCCGGCCTTTCACCCTTTCAATTTCTTCCCTTATGTGGGTGAGTTCCCGGTATACAGCCATAATGTCCTCGGCCTTTCCGGTGCGTTCCCTTACGGTGGCCAGTAATTCCCTGAGCTCTTTCTCTGTAGCTTCCAGGTTTTTAAGGCGCGCTTCCAGATCCGTGTATTCCTCGGTTACGTCCTGGCCTGATACCGATTCGCTGAGGATGTCAACGGCCAGTTTTCTGAGAGCGTCCAGGGTTTCTTCAAACTTTGTCGCCGGAACCATTATAGTTAGCTGGGCTTTGAGGTTTTCGTTTTCTTTCCAGACACTGGATTGATGGAGATAGCCGCCTTTCTCTACGGCTATGGCTTCAATTCTGGAAATAGCTTCCTTTGTATCCTGAACCACCAAGGAAAGATCTGCCCGCCGGATAATCATCCTTTCGGCTATGGCGGGAAGACCTTTGCCGGCCATTTCGGTATCTACAGTAACTGGCAGCAGAGAGGGAATGGGAGCAACAAACTCGCCTTTTTCAAAAGGAGTAACCTTAGGGGGTAAAGGGGCTGCTCCAATTTTACAACCTGCTAACAAAATTGCCACCGATAGGATTAAAGGTAAAGCCCTTCGCATGTTTCGTCCTCCTTCCGGATTTTCCATAATGGAGACGCTAACAGGGCTCCCAGGGTTCCATTATCTTCAACCACCAGTATAACCCGGGTGTTTGGGAATAGTCAAAGCGGGCCTGGCACACCCTGAACGGCGCACCGCCTCCTCTCGGAGCCCCCATCGCCGCAGGAGGTGCCTTTCTTTGACACTTTTGCCCTGCAGGCTTATAATCTCCCAAAAGGAGCAGGTTTTATGTTAGAGAAAGTTCTGGACTCCACCTTCAGCTTGCGAGCTTTGAATGTAGTGGCCTTTATAAGAGGCTTTGCTCAAGACATAACCGATAGTATTGTAACTCTGCTCGCTTTTTCCCTGAAGGCAGGCGTTTACAGTCTATGCAGTAAAGCCTTCGGAGCCGCAGGTTATTCCTCCAGGTCTGGGGCCGTGAAGGTAGAAGCAAAAACAATCTTGCTGGTGGTAATTTTCCGATGAAAAAGCCTTTCATTGCTTTGCCGGCTGCCTTTTTTGAAGCTGAGCTCCTCCCGCAATACAGGGTTAGCCTCTGGGGGCAGTTGCCATCTTACCTTGAAGCAGTGGAAAGAGCCGGAGGGATCCCCTTGATTGTACCACCTATGGAAGAGGAAAAACTTGTGCAAATAATTGAATTCGCCGACGGCCTCCTCCTCAGCGGAGGGGGAGATATCCATCCCGCCTTATACGGTGAAGAGCCAACGGAGTGGTTAAGAGATGTGAATCCAGAAAGGGATAAGATGGAGATATTCCTGGTCCGGAAGTTTTTACAAATCGGTAAACCTGTTTTAGGGATATGCCGTGGGGTGCAGGTCCTAAACGTAGCTGCCGGCGGCTCCTTGTTTCAGGACATATTTCACCAGAGGGCAGGTTCCATACCTCACAGCTTCATGCCTCCCGCCTATGCTCCGGACCACATAGCTCATACGGTCAATTTAAAACCTGGTTCTCTGCTGGCTTCAATTTTAGGTTGCTCATCCCTGGGGGTTAACAGCCGCCACCATCAAGCAGTGAAAGAAGTAGCCCCTGGATTCCAGGCGGTCGCCTGGGCTGAAGATGGGATCATAGAGGCTATTGAGAAAGAGGAAGCGGGCCTTTTCGCCCTGGGAATTCAATGGCATCCGGAAAACTTTTCCAGCCCTCCAATGGCCAGGATCTTTGAGGCTTTCATAAAATCGTGTGGAGGTTGAGAAATGAAGCACGTGCTGGGTCTTAAGTGTGTCCTGTGCGGGCGAGAATATGGGGTGGATGAAGTGCTTTACGTGTGCCCTCACCATGGGGATGAAGGCATCCTGGATGTGGTTTACGATTACCGAGAAATAGCGCGCCAGATAGACCCTGCAAGGTTAAAGGCAAGTTCCAATTTCACCATATGGCGATACAGGCCCTTTCTTCCGGTAAAGCCCGATAGTCCAATCCCGCCCCTTACTGTAGGATGGACTCCGCTTTACCACGCCAGAAGGCTTGGAGAAAGACTGGGGATGCCTAACCTTTACCTTAAAGATGAAGGTCGCCAGCCGACGGCTTCTTTAAAGGACCGGGCAAGTGCAGTGGGGATTGTCAAAGCGATGGAGCTGGGGAAAAAGGTCATTGCGGCCGCCAGCACCGGGAATGCGGCCTCTTCCGTGGCGGGCCTTGCGGCCAGCGTGGGCTTAAAGTGTGTAATCTTTGTCCCCAGGACCGCCCCCCAGGGTAAGATAGCTCAGCTTTTAATATACGGTGCCACCGTCTTAGCAGTAGATGGCTCTTATGACCAGGCCTATGACCTGTGCCTTGAGGCCTCCAAAGAGTATGGGTGGTATATACGGAACACGGCCTATAACCCTTATCTCTCTGAAGGGAAGAAAACAGCTGCCCTTGAAATATGCGAGCAGTTTGGGTGGGAGGCACCCGACTGGATTCTCGTGGGGGTTGGGGATGGATGTATAATCGGAGGCTTGGGCAAAGGGCTCAGGGACCTTGCATCGGTGGGGTGGATTGATAAACTCCCCAGGCTCCTTGGTGTTCAGGCGGAGGGGTCAGCTGCGCTGTATAATGCCTGGAAAGCGGGGACAGAGGAGGTAAAGCCAGTAAAGGCCAGCACCATAGCTGATTCCATCTCTGTAAGCATGCCGCGGGATAAGATAAAAGCCCTGCGAGCTGTCCGTTATACCGGTGGGGCTTTCATTACAGTAAGCGATGAGGAAATTTTGGAGGCCATGAGAGTTCTTGGACGTGAGGCGGGGATATTCGCCGAGCCTGCCGGGGCCGCCCCTTTCGCTGGTCTTCTCAAAGGTTTGAGGGAAGGTTTGATAGCCCCCGAGGAAAAAGTAGTGGTCCTTATTACGGGCAATGGGCTTAAGGATGTGGGAGCGGCAATGAAAGCCGGTGGCAGTCCTCTGGTAGTAGAGCCTGACATTGAAGCTGTAAGAAAGGCCGTTTCTTCACTGAAAATATCCTAACTGCAAGGAGGTGGCTATGGTAGAGGGACAGGTGACCTGGGTTGATGGCTTGTGTTTTGTAGGCCAGAGCCCATCAGGCAAGGGTATAGTTATAGATGGGCGGAAAGAAGTCGGGGGCTCAGAGTTGGGGCCAACCCCGATGGAGCTGGTTCTCATTGCCCTGGCTGGATGCACTGCTATGGACGTCATAAGCATTCTTAATAAACAGCGCCAAAAGGTTACCTCTTTTCAGGTCAAGGTTAGAGCTGAAAGGGCGCAGGAGCATCCCAAGGTTTACACTCAATTTCACCTGGAATACATCGTAAAGGGCCAGGGCATTTCGGAGGAAGGCCTCAAAAGGGCTATACAGTTATCCAGGGAAAAATACTGCTCCGTGGGGGCTATGCTGGAAAAGGCTGCTCCCATCTATACTTCTTACACCATCATTGAGGAGGGTTAAAATCTGGCCAGATAGGAGGCCGCTGGCAAAGTTATGGACAGGCTAACGGCCGCGCGGTAGAGAGCGCACCGCCTTTTTGGTCCTGTGAAAATCCGGGGGATAAAGGCCAGCAAGGCCAGGAGAGGATTAACTTTTATAAAGATGATTAGCGCCAGAACTCTTTCCACAGCTCCCAGGAACCGCTGGGTTGGTTCCACCTTAATAAGATGGCGGGAGTGGGAACAGGCGGGGCTTATTTCTACCACCATTTTCTCCAGCAACGGCACCACCCATATCAGGAAGATGAAGAGGATGAGGGCCAGGATAAGTTTAAGAGGCCATGCAAGGGCTGCTGGGTGGGCAAGCTCCCCCCAAGGAATGGGAATGCCAAAAGCAGCCATGGCCCCCATGATAAGTCCGATGTGAAGGAGTTGATCTCCAAGGAAGGAGGCCAGCTCTTCCAGTGGGCTTCGAGCGCGCCAGTAATAGCGCGCCCAGTCTGAAGCCAGATGCATTAACGAAAGAAGAAAAGCAATAGCCCATCCTTTCGCTGGATAACCCCATGTCAGGGCAAAAGTCCAAAAAGTCACTACTCCGGCGTGGATCAAAAGGCCCTTATAGCCTTGTTTCTTCAAGGCGACAAGCCCAGCCGATTGGAACACAAAATCGCCTAGCATATGGGCCAGTAGCAGTCTCAGAAAGAGTTCCATGGAGGCATCTTCTCCTTTCGGAGAAATTATATTCAACCCGTTAAGGGAGGACAAATTGAGCCGGGATTTAGTGGGATTTGCCCTTGTAGCCATAGCAGCTCTTCTGTGGGCCACCCTCGGCCCCTTTTACAAGATCATTTTAGCCCTGGAGCCCCGTTTCACCCCTCTTGATATCGTTTTCTTCCGCATCACCTTCACTTCTCTCATAGTATTTTTAGCAAAAGCTTTGAGGGGGAATTTTTCGTTAACGAAAAGTGATTGGGCTCTTTTTCTAAGTTATGCTTTGATAGGGGTAGCTCTCTTTTACACTGTTTACGCCTACGCCATAGATGCCATCGGAGTGGGAATGGCAGCTATCCTGATGTATACTGCGCCGGCCTGGGTTGCCCTAATATCCCATTTCCTCTTTGGGGAGAAGCTTACAGTCTTCAAGGTAGCGGCCGTAATTCTTACCTTCACCGGAAGTGCACTGGTGGCGAAGGTTTACAGGCCGGAGACCTTGAGGTTCAACCTTTACGGAGTTCTTTTAGGCCTCGGAGCTGGCCTCACTTACAGTTTCTACAATATCTTTAACAAGCTGGCGGTGCAGCGCCACAGCCCTCTGGATACCCTCATGTATTCCATGGGGCTGGGGGCCCTTTTTCTTCTACCCTTGAGTTTTAAAAACATCGCGCTGCCCTTTTATGATTTCCGTCTTCTCCTCTGGCTTTTAGCTTTGAGCATAATCCCCTCTCTGGGGGGTGGTTTCTGCTATATAACAGCACTGCGCTATATCCCAGTAAGCGTGGCCAGCATAATGGCCAACCTTGAACCCTTAGCAGCAGCAGCCATGGGTGCCATCCTCTTTGGGGAGAGAATGGAGTGGCCTCAGATGCTGGGGGCTTCTTTGATAATCGGTGGGATTTTGGTCCTTCAAGTCAGAAGGAAGTGAGGTAAAATTATTAGGAGGGGGTGATCGGAATGGTTAAACTCATTTACCGGGATAGAGAGTGGGAGGTAAGGCCCGGTATAACCGTTAAGAAGGCCGTAGAGGAAGCTGGCTTGCTCATAGAGGCAGTGATTCCAGTAAAAGATGGGAAGCTCATAACCGAAGACACAGTCCTCAAGGATGGCGATGTAGTCAAGCTTATAGCGGTAATTTCTGGGGGATAGGAAAAACCTCTGCGATATCCCCCAGGGAAGGTTTACCGGCGAGTGTGATCTGAGGTTATGGCAATCCCTGTGCTTACAGGGGTAAAGGTAATTTCTTTTCCAGCGTTGGTGTTTTTGGAGGATAGAGATGCGGTGTCGTAAATGTGGAAAAGAAGCAGTCATCAATATGCGTCAGCATAAACTGGCTCTCTGCCGCGACCATTTCATCGAGTGGTTTGTGGAGCGGACTGAAAGGACCATAAAACTTTACAGGATGTTCCGGCGAGAAGATAAAGTTTTAGTGGCCGTTTCCGGTGGTAAAGATAGTTTATCCCTGTGGGATGTTCTCCTGCGGCTGGGCTACAAGGCCGATGGGATGTATATCAACCTTGGCATTGGGCATCAGGATTATTCCGAAGTTTCACTGGAGAAGGTGAAGAAATTCGCCTCGGCGCATCCTGAAGCCGAACTTCACATTGTGGATGTGAAAGCTCTTTATGGACGGAGCATCCCGGAATTCGCCAGGGAATCATGGCGAGGTCAGAGGGTGTGCGCTCTGTGCGGTCTGGTAAAGCGGCACGAGATGAACCGTGTTGCTCTGGAAGGAAACTACTATGCCATCGCAACCGGTCATAACCTTGACGATGAGGCTGCTGCCCTTCTTGGGAACGTTCTGCGCTGGCATACAGGTTACCTGGCTCGTCAAGGACCGGTTTTACCTTCTGACTATCCGGGTCTGGCCCGGAAGGTCAAGCCCTTCTGCCGGATGTACGAAAGGGAAACAGCTGCTTATGCTCTCCTCATGGGTATTGATTACATTTACGACGAATGTCCCTATGCTGTTGGTTCTACCTCAATTTTTTACAAGGGTCTTCTGAATCAGCTGGAAAAAAACTCCCCAGGGAGCAAACTCAGTTTTTACCTATCCTTCCTTCAGGCCAAAGAAGAGGGTAGAATTCGGTTTAGAGAAGAGGAAGCCCTTCCTCTTCACCCATGCCAGAGGTGTGGGCAACCCACTACTGCCCCTGGTTACTGTGCCTTTTGTCGCCTGGTCTACAAACTCCCGAAGGAAGCAGCAAAAGTTCCAGTGGAGGAAGAGGCCTTTTAGGTTCAGCGCACGTAAAACTTTCCCAAATAGATTGTATCTCCCGACTGAAGAACAGGGAGAAAATTGCTTGTTTTTCCCATCACAAGCATGCCGAAAGGGCCGGTTTCTTGAGGCTTAAAGCTTTCCATGGTAGAATATCTTGCGTTTATTTAAAAGCGGGGAGGTTGGGAATGTTGGAGAAACTGCTGGATAAACTGGAGAAAGCCGAAAGGCGCTACGAGGAGCTGAATGAGCTTATGAGTTCGCCCGAGACCATAGCGAACCCTGAGAAGATGGCAGAGTACGCTCAGGAGCAGGCAGAGCTGGAGGAGCTTGTCCAAGCTTACAGGGATTATAGGAGGCTTAGAAAGCAACTTGAAGAAGCGAAAACCCTTCTGGAGGAAAGTGAAGACGAAGAGCTGAAAGAACTCGCTAAGCTTGAAGTGAAGGAGCTGGAAGAAAAGATTGAGGCGATGGAAAAGCGCCTCAAAACACTTCTTATCCCCAGGGATTCAAGGGACGAAAAGGATGTAATCGTGGAGATAAGGGCAGGGGCAGGTGGGGAAGAAGCCGCCCTCTTCGCTGCCGACCTTTTCAGGATGTATAGCCGTTATGCCGAAAAGCAGGGCTGGGATGTGGAAATCCTCAGCTTCCATGATACTGGCCTCGGAGGTTTTAAGGAAATAGTATTCCAGGTGAAAGGCAGAGGAGCTTACTCCCGCCTCAAGTACGAAAGCGGAGTCCACAGGGTTCAAAGGGTTCCCATCACTGAGGCCAGCGGCCGTATCCATACTTCCACCGCTACTGTGGCGGTTCTCCCCCAGGTTGATGATGTGGAAGTCCACATAAACCCTGACGACCTTCAGATTGATGTATATAGGTCATCGGGACCCGGCGGACAGCACATGCAGAAAAACGCCACCGCTGTCCGCATCACTCATATCCCCACAGGGATAACCGTTACCTGCGAGAGTGAGCGCTCTCAGCATCAGAATAAAGAACGGGCCCTGGCCATCCTTCGGGCTAAACTTTATGAGATGGAACAGCGCAAGGTGAAGGAACAAATTGACCAGGAGCGCCGCAAGCAAGTTGGGACAGGAGAGCGCAGTGAAAAGATCCGAACCTATAATTTTCCCCAGAACAGAGTCACAGACCACCGCATCGGCTTCACTTCCTACAGGCTTGAGGAAGTCCTGGATGGAGAGCTTGATGAATTCATAGATGCCCTCGCCGCTGAAGAGCAAGCCCGTATGCTTGAGGAACTGGCCTCCTGAGGCTCTATCGCTTTTGAGCTATAGCCTCCCTGGCCATAGTTATAAACTCATCTATTCCCTTTGGCCCCAAGTCCTCCCCTGAGCGGAGTCTAACGGCTACTTTTTCCTCCTTTACCTCACGGTCACCGACAATAAGCATATAGGGGATTTTCTCCAGCTGGGCCTGGCGGATTTTGGCCTGCATTCTTTCAGGGCCATCATCTACCTCTACCCGGAGCCCTTCTTCCCGAAGGCGAGCAGCCACTTTATGAGCGTAATCGTTGTGGCGCTCGGTTATGGGGATAATACGCACCTGCACAGGGGAAAGCCACACCGGGAAGGCTCCAGCATAATGTTCAATAAGGACTCCGAGGAATCGTTCCATAGAGCCCAGGAGGGCCCGGTGTACCATGTAGGGTCTATGCTCTTTCCCATCCGGACCGACGTAGGTTAAATCAAAGCGTTCCGGAATGTTGAAATCAAACTGAATGGTAGTGCATTGCCAGGCTCGTCCCAGAGCATCTTTTATCTTTATATCAATTTTGGGGCCATAGAATACCGCCTCCCCTTCCTCTCTCCGGTAGGATAGCCCTTTTTTCTCCAGAGCTTTGATGAGAGCGCTTTCGGCCATCTCCCACATTTCATCGGTCCCGATATACTTTTCGGGGTGCTGTGGATCCCGGACCGAAAGGGCTATGTCGTACTCGCGGAAACCGAAAGCTCCCAAAAGGCGCATTGTCAGGTCAAGGCATCCGAGGATTTCATCCTCAATTTGTTCTGGGGTGCAGAATATATGGGCATCGTCCTGGGTAAAACCTCGCACTCTAAGGAGGCCATGGAGGACTCCTGAGCGTTCATATCGGTAAACAGTGCCCAGTTCAGCCCAGCGTAGAGGTAATTCCCGATAGCTGCGGCGGCGAGTTTTGTAAATCATTATGTGGAAGGGGCAGTTCATGGGCTTTATGTAGTAATCATGGCCTTCAATGTCCATGGGGGAATACATGTTTTCTCGATAGAAGCTGAGGTGTCCGCTGGTTTCCCAGAGCCAGCTTTTTCCTATGTGGGGGGTAAAGACGAACTGGTATCCAGCTTTCAGATGTTCCTGACGCCAGAATTCTTCAATGAGGTATCTTATCAGTCCTCCTTTAGGATGCCAGAGGACAAGGCCTGCTCCCAGTTCCGGGTGTATGCTGAAGAGGTCCAGGTCTTTCCCCAGGCGGCGATGGTCGCGCCTCTCCACTTCTTCCAGCCAGGCCAGATACTTTTCCAAATCGTCGCGGGTGAACCAGGCAGTTCCGTAAATTCGTTGAAGCTGCGGGCGGCGCTCATCTCCCCTCCAGTATGCTCCGGCGACGCTCAGAAGTTTGAATCCATCTTCGGGTATCTGGCCAGTGTGTTCAAGGTGGGGGCCGCGGCAAAGGTCGGTAAAGGTGTCATGAGTGTAAATGGTGATCACTTCATCAGGCGGCATCTCCTGGATAAGTTCAAGTTTAAAGGGCTGATCTTTGAACAGCTCCAGGGCTTCCTCCCGCGATATTTCTTTGCGCACAAAGGGGTAGCGGCCTCTTATGATTTTACGCATTTCTTCTTCTATGGCTTTGAGATCTTCGGGGGTTAGGGCTCTTGGGAGGTCAAAGTCGTAGTAGAAGCCATTTTCAATAGCCGGGCCTATGCCGAGTTTAGCTTCTGGGAACAATTTAAGGACGGCTTCGGCCATGACGTGGGAAACAGAATGTCTGAGGGTTTCCAAGTCTTTAGGTTTCTCTTTCTCTTCCATAGGTTGCCTCCTTAATCAGGGTAATAAAAAACCTCTCGCCTTTTGGGGCGAGAGGCTTCTCTCCCGCGGTTCCACCCAAATTCTACCCCCATTAAAAGTGGGGGTAGCCCTCTTTGGCCGGTAACGGACGGCCTCCGGGGTCCCATACTGGTGAAAGGTTTAACCTTTCACGTTCCGGAACCCAGCTCGCGGGTGGTTTTCCCCGGGCCGATAGTGAGGGAAGTTTGCAGCCTGGACTTCCCCTCTCTGGCACCCCGCACCCGGGTACTCGTCCCGGTCATCGCCTTTCGGCTTAAAATATACTTCTTACAAACGATTTTGTCAAGGGGAAGAAAAAACGTTTTAGCTGTAATGGTGCCGTTCCCATTGGTCAGGGTAACTCGGCTGCGCCTGACAATTTTGGGTTTTAGGTTTATAATACAACTGAAACCAGCTTGAGGAGGAGATGCTTTGGACCTAAGGCTTTACGTGATAACCGATTCGCGGCTTCTCAGGGCCCGTTCTCTGGTAGAAGCAGTGGAAGAAGCTATAAGGGGAGGGGCCACCGTAATCCAGTACCGGGAGAAGGACGCCCCCACTCGCAAGATGGTAGAGGAAGCAAGGCTTCTTAGAGCCCTATGCAAGGCCAGAGGGGTCCTTTTCATTGTCAATGACCGGATTGATGTAGCCCTCGCCGTGGATGCAGATGGAGTCCATGTAGGGGATGAGGACATGCCGGTCTGGCTAGCTCGCAAAATCCTGGGGCCTCGTAAAATTATTGGGGCTTCGGCCGATAGTGTGGAGAAGGCTATCCTCTATGCTTCAGAGGGTGCCAACTACTTGGGGGTGGGCAGTGTTTACGTTACCTCTACCAAGCCTGATGCTGGTTCGCCCATCGGTCTTGAAGGTTTGAGGAGAATACTAAGGGTGGCCACTGTTCCGGTGGTGGCCATAGGCGGGATAAGCGAGGAGAATGCCCGGGAAGTTCTGGAAACAGGGGTTTCAGGGATTGCGGTAGTTTCGGCTGTTATGGGAGCACCTGACATTTTTGAGGCTACCCATCGTCTACGAAAAATTGTGGATGAGGTTTTGGGATCATGACCAGATGGGGATGGATAGGATTGGGGTTTCTGGCTATATGTTGGCCTCTCAACTGGTTCCTTCCCGGGCCGAGGACTCACATCCTATTCTTCCCATTGTGGCTCGGCCTCATACTGGTTCTGGATTCACTGGTGTTCTGGCGTAAGGGAAGTTCGCCCCTTAGCCGTAATCCGGTCAGGTTTGCTGTTCTTTTCCTCCTTTCGGCTCCCTTCTGGTGGCTATTTGAACTCCTGAACCGTCGGGTTCAGAACTGGCATTACATAGGAGGAGAGTTTACCCCTCTGGAGTTCTTCTTCTTTGCCTCGCTCTCTTTTTCCACTGTAATCCCTGCTGTTTTTGAAGCTTCAGAATTGGTTTCTTCTTTCCTTAGAAAGCCAGTTTTAAGTCGCTGGAAAGTCACCCTTCATCCTGCTCTGGGGTGGGGGATGCTGGGAGGGGGTATCCTTTCTCTCCTCGCCCTTCTCCTCTGGCCTCGATACTTTTTCCCATTCCTCTGGATCTTTCTTTTCCTGATAGTGGAGGCCATAAATTACATGCTGGGCTATAAGAGTCTGATAATCTATCTGCAACGGGGGGAATGGAGGCCGGTTATTTCCCTTTTTGGCGGTGTGCTGATATGCGCCTTCTTCTGGGAATTCTGGAATTACTGGTCGTGGCCCAAATGGATTTATACTGTTCCTTTCTTTGATTTCCTCCACATCTTTGAGATGCCGCTCCTCGGGTATGGAGGTTACCTGCCCTTTGCTCTGGAGATTTACTCTTTCTATAACCTAATACAGGGGATTATGCGCTGGCCTGGCCATTACATAAGGCTTCTCCCGGAAGGGTGAAGAAGGGTGGGAGCCAAAATCCTGGTAGTGGAAGATGAAGTTAAATTGACGCGCCTGGTGGCTGATTACCTGGAAGCAGCGGGTTTTCAGGTTCTAAAAGCATACACCGGGAAGGAAGCTCTGGCCTTGTTCCGCCAT
Organism: Anaerolineae bacterium; assembly: GCA_025062375.1. Classification (NCBI taxonomy): domain Bacteria; kingdom Bacillati; phylum Chloroflexota; class Anaerolineae; species Anaerolineae bacterium. The sequence continues at coordinate 15,160 of JANXAG010000038.1, forward strand.
GAAAAGCCCGATTTGGTAATCCTGGATCTCATGCTGCCGGAGATAGACGGGCTAGAAGTGGCCCGGATAATCCGTCGGGAATCATCTACCCCCATTATTATGCTTACCGCCAGAGTTGAAGAGAGCGACCGCATATTGGGGCTGGAGATTGGGGCTGATGATTACATAACTAAGCCCTTTTCCCTCAGAGAGCTGGTAGCCAGGGTGAGGGCTGTTCTGCGCCGAGCTAAGGGAGAGTTTCCGGCTCTGACCATAAAAGTAGCTGATATTGAAATAGACCCGCAAAAGAGAACGGTCACGGTAGCTGGGAAGCCTGTAGATCTCACTCCCACGGAGTTTGAAATTTTAAACCTTTTGGCGCGCCACCCCGGTAGGGTCTTTACTCGCCTGGAAATCCTTGAGAAAGTCCAGCCATATGCTTACGAAGGTTACGAGCGAACAGTGGATGTCCACATTAAAAATTTGCGTAAGAAGATAGAACCTGACCCCAGGAACCCTCGCTACATTATAACCGTATACGGAGTTGGATATAAATTGGCGGAGGAATAGATGCGGAGTCTATGGCTCAAGCTCACCATCAGCTTTGTGATTTTGATAATTTTGGTAGCCTTTTTCATGGCTGTGTTCATTAACAGTGCGGTGAGAGGCCGTTTCAAGGCTTATCTTCTGACAACCTACAAGACTCAGGCCGAAATTATTGCTCCCCTCCTGGCCGAATACTATTCCTTAAGTGGCGGATGGAAGGGAGTGGATAGGTTTATAAAAGAGTTCCCGTTTTTGCGCCCCCTAAGACGGGGCATGGGTCTGGGCATGATGATGCGCCAGGCCCGGATAATTGTGGCCGATGAAAATGGAACCATAGTGGCGGATTCAGCTGATGAAATGGTAGGCCATAAACTATCCCCCGCAGAACTTTCCCTGGGAGCTCCGATAATAGTAAAGGGCAGGCCCGTGGGCGTCGTTCTGGTAGCATGGGGAAGGCGAATTGTTTTAGGGGAAATAGAAGAAGCTTTTCTGGCAAGCGTGAGGCGTTCCCTCCTCTTTGTAATCCTGGGGGGATGCTTGCTGGCGGTGGTGCTGGGAGCTCTGATGGCCTATCATATAACGAGACCTTTGAGGGAGCTCCGGCAAGCGGCTGCCAGAATAGCGGCAGGAGATCTTGAGAGCCAGGTTCGAATACGGGGCAAAGATGAAGTAGCAGAGCTCGCTTACTCTTTCAACGAAATGGTTAAAGCCTTAAAATGTCAGGAGGAAAAGCGCCGCCAAATGCTGGCGGACATCGCCCATGAACTCCGAACTCCCCTCAGCGTTTTGCGGGGGCATCTGGAAGCTCTGTTAGATGGCCTTTACCCCCTGGATTCTGCGCACCTGGCGCCCATATACAACGAAACCTTGCTCCTCCAGCGGCTGGTAGAGGATTTGCGCGTTCTTTCCCTGGTGGAAGCTGGCAAGCTTCCCTTAGAGAAAAGCCGGTTTGATGCTTCTGAACTTGTCAAAGAAATATTGGGGCTTGTGGAAACCGAGGCCATTGAAAAGGGCCTTAACCTTCAGTGCTCCATTGAGGGGCCATTGCCAGTCTACGCTGACCGACAGCGTATAGGGCAGGTTATACATAACATTCTGGCCAACGCTCTTAATTTCACGCCCGAAGGAGGCACGGTAGCCGTCAGGGCTAGAAAGGTCAATTCAGCAGTGGAAATATCCATCAGTGATACAGGGCCTGGCATCCCGCCGGAAGATTTGCCCCACATTTTTGAACGTTTCTGGCGCAAAGAACCATCACGTTCCCGAAGTACAGGTGGTTCTGGACTTGGTCTGAGCATCGCCAAAGAGCTTGTGGAAGCCCACGGAGGCACCATAGAGGTTCAAAGTACCGTGGGCAAGGGCAGTACATTTACTGTTAAAATTCCAGCGGGCTAAAAGTCAGACACAAATTGGGGGCATGGAGGACAGTGGTCCCCAGGTTAGTCCACGCACTCTAACGATATTGCACTCTCCCAGGAAACTGAAAGGGTCGTTCTTTAAACAACCTTCATTAAAGGATTACCTGTAGCAGGCTAGCAGGGGCCGTTTTGCCCTCTTTCGATCTCAAGCGGGCTGGGGACTGTGGCGCTGCTTTGTTTTGATAACTTAGGAACAAAATTTCGGCCGGGGAGCAGAACACGGTGAGCTTTTAGCTCACTTTTTCCCTGTGGTATAATATAAACAACTTCGGGGGGTGGAAGGTTTTGGACCAATACGTTATAGGCCTTAATGCCCACCTCCTTTCCCTATCGCAGAATTATAGGGGGGCAGGCATTAACCAGTATATATACAACTTACTGCGTTTCCTTCCCGCAGTGGACGGAGAAGGGAAGTATGTGGCTTTCCTTAGTGAAAAGAAAGCTCGCTTCGCCGGAATTAAATTGAACCTCACCTCCCTACCTACCGCTAATCCCATAGTCAGGATCCTCTGGGAGCAAGCTTTTCAGCCCCTGGTCCTCCTCAGAGAGAAGGTAGAGCTCCTCCACAGCCTTGCCTTTGTGGGGCCTTTGTTGTCCCCCTGCCCCTTTATAGTTACAGTTTATGACTTAAGCTTTCTGCTCTTTCCCGAAAGTTTCAGGCCCTGGAACAGATTTTATCTTTCTTTTTTCACCAAGCTTTCGGTTAAAAGGGCAACCCGGGTTGTGGCCATTTCGGAAAATACCAAGAAAGACCTGGTAAAACTCACAAGAGTTCGTGAAGAGAAGGTAAGGGTAACTTACTGTGGGTGCGATGAAGTCTTGAAGCCGCTCCCTCCTCAGGAGGTGGAGGAGTTCAGAAGGAGAAAAAACCTCCCCAGGCGATTTATCCTCTTCCTTGGGACCTTTGAACCTCGGAAAAACCTGGTCCGCCTTCTGGACGCTTTCCGAAAAGTTAAGGGGGAAGGGGTAAAACTTGTCCTGGCTGGAGCTCTCGGCTGGGGGTACGAACCAGTTCTGCTTTCCATAGAGAAGTTTGGCCTCAAAAAGGACGTCCTTTTGCCCGGGTTTATCCCTCCCGAGGAAAAAGTTTACTGGTATAATGCGGCTGAAATATTCGTATATCCGTCCCTCTACGAAGGGTTCGGATTACCTCCTCTGGAAGCCATGGCCTGTGGCACCCCTGTGGTGGCCTCCAATGCAGCAAGCTTGCCCGAAGTTGTGGGGGACAGCGGTATCCTAGTTGATCCGACCGACTCCGAGGCTATAGCTGAAGCCCTCTTAAGGCTTCTGACCAGCTCTGAAGAGCGAGAAAGGTTCAGAGAGAAAGGGCTTCAGCGGGCTGAAAAGTTTTCCTGGGAACAAATGGCCCGT
>JANXAG010000039.1 GCA_025062375.1 Anaerolineae bacterium
GTTTTTCCCGCCCTCGTGGGCATAGGGTTTGCCACGGTTAGGGTCCCACTCGTGGGCGGGATGCGAGAGATGGTTGATCGCTCCCTTTTTAAGGTTTCTGGGGGCACATCCCCCAGGCCCCCTGCCATGGGGCAAGCCCCCTGGACCCCTCAAATTTTTCCCGCCCTCGTGGGCTTAGGGTTTGCCACGGTTTTGGGTCCCACTCGTGGGCGGGATGCAGGGGGTAGCTAATGGCTCCCTTTTAGAGGTTTTGGGGGACACTCCCAAACCCCCAGGATGGGGGCTTCGGCTTCCTCCACCCCCGATTTTTCCCTAGTTTACAGCAGCGTTGCTTTGTTTTGCTTGCGATTATACGATAACAGGTGTTCACAGAGCGCGAAGGTGGGGGAAAAGAATTACTTCCCTTATGGATTGTTTATCGGTCAATACCATTGTCAGGCGATCAATGCCTACGCCCAAGCCTCCAGTCGGAGGCATTCCATGCATCAGGGCTAAGATAAAATCTTCATCAACAGGGTGCGTTTCTTCGTCCCCTCTCTCACGAGCTCTGGCCTGCTCCAGAAATCTCTCCCTTTGGTCCAGAGGGTCATTAAGCTCGCTGAAGGCATTAGCAATTTCCATGCCTCCAATGAAGCCTTCAAACCGCTCTACCAAGTGGGGAGCTTCAGGCTTGCGCTTGGCCAAAGGAGAGATTTCCACCGGATAGTCCATGACGAATATAGGGCCCGTAAGGTGTGGTTCTACATACTCTTTGAACAATTCATCTATCTGTTTGCCCCATGTAGGTTTAGGGTCTACCCTGAGGCCTCTGTTTCTGATGGCCTCCCTGAGGCTCTCCAGGTCTCTGTATTCTTCGAAGTCTATGCCTGTGTGTTCAATAAGCAGTTCTCTCATGGTAGTTCTCGGCCAGGGTGGCGATAGCTCTATTTTCTTCCCAGCGTAAGTTATGGTGGTGGTGCCAAGGGCTTCCATGGCTATGTAGGCTATCATTTCCTCCGTAAGGCGCATCATGTCGTGGTAATCGGCATAGGCCTGGTAGCATTCCATCATAGTGAATTCCGGGTTGTGGCGAGCGTCCACCCCTTCGTTCCGGAAATCCTTGCCTATTTCGTAAACTTTATCAAACCCACCCACTATTAAGCGTTTAAGGTAAAGTTCGTCAGAAATGCGCAGGTAGAAGGAGCTCTCCAGAGCATGATACCAGGTTTCAAAGGGCCTCGCTGCTGCGCCACCGTACAGGGGCTGAAGGATGGGAGTTTCCACCTCCAGAAAGCCTTTGGAGTCCAAAAACCGGCGCATGGCGGTGATTATCTTGCTCCTTATAACGAAAATTTCCCGCACTTCTTCATTGGCCAGCAGGTCCAGATACCGCCGGCGGTAGCGAAGTTCCACATCCTGAAGGCCGTGCCATTTTTCCGGGAGAGGGTGAAGGGATTTGGCCAGGAGGCGGTAATCTTCCACCAATAAAGTTATTTCCCCAGTGCGGGTCCGGAAGATGTTACCGCAGGCTTCTATAAAGTCTCCGATGTCAAAAAAGTCCAGGAAAAAGCGATACCGTTCCTCCCCCAGAAGGTCGCGGCGAAACATCAGCTGGATTTTACCGGTGCCGTCGGCTATGTGGGTGAAAGTGAGGCCCCCCATGTTGCGGAAAGCGATAAGCCTTCCGGTGAGGAATATTTTTTCCTGTCCAAATTTTTCATCCTGCTCAAAGGCTTCTCGCGCCTCTTTGATGGAATGAGTCCGCCGGACTCTTGCCGGGTAGGGGTCTATCCCAAGTTCCCGTAGTTTTTCCAGCTTGCGCAAGCGATGGTAAAACTGATCGGGTAGTTCCAGCTCCTGCAATTTAGCCCTCCGGAGTCTTTACTCAATGCTTATGATCTTGAAGACAATGCGGCCGGCGGGGGCGTTAACTACTACTGTATCGCCAACCTTTGCTCCCATAAGAGCTCTGCCCAGAGGTGATTCGTTGGATATGCGGCCCTGGAGCGGATCCGCTTCGGTGGAACCCACGATCAGGTAGGTTTCCGGTTCAGTGTTCCCTTCTTCCAGGAGGGTCACCTTTGACCCGAGGCACACCCGGTCGTTCCCTTCGGGCCTTTCAATGATTACAGCGTTTTCCAGGATTTTTTCCAGAGTCATTATCCTACCTTCCAGGAAGGCTTGAGCTGTTTTGGCTTCTTCGTAACCAGCATTCTCCGATACGTCTCCTTCAGCTTTGGCCTGGTGAATCTGTTGGGCAATCTCGGCCCTCCTTACAGTCCGGAGGTATTCCAGTTCTTCTTCCAGCTTTTTCTTGCCTTCGGGCGTCAGGTAGAAAACTTTTGTTTGCTTTTCCATGCACACCTCCTGGGGAAATAAAAATAGCCCGCTTCGGGCTTGATTATATTATAACCGGAAAACGGCTCGCAGGCAAAAACCATCAAGGCTACTTTCTTCATCTCCCCCGCGAACTATAGAGAGAAATAGCCCGCTGGAGGAGTTCTTCGGTGCCAGGGGGGAGGGGGACTTCTTCAAGTTCTTCGGGGGAGAACCAGCGGACCTCTTCTACGTCGGAAGAAGGACAAACTCCCAGTTCTTTAGGAAAAGCCAGAAAATCCACAATTACGTAATGAAAGCGAAGTCTGCCCTCGGCATCCCGATGGATGCTGTCCACCACTTCCAGAACTGGCCCTACTTCTATTTCAATGCCGCATTCCTCCTTTACTTCTCGTTTAATGGCTTCCCGGGCTCTTTCTCCCAGTTCAATGACTCCGCCAGGTATGCTCCAGTATCCTCTGGAAGGTTCCTTGCTCCTTTTAACCAGGAGAACTTTGCCCTGGTGAATTATCACTGCTCCTACAGCAGGAATTGGGGTCTCAGGGTATTCGCGTTTCATGAGGCCAATTTTCCCAGAAGTTTCAGGGCTTTTTCCATTCTGGCCAAAGTCCGTTCCCTTCCCAGAATCGCCATAGTGCCGAAGAGAGGAGGAGAAACCTTCTTCCCGGTCACAGCCGTCCTTATGATGCCAAAAAGCTGACCGGCTTTGAGGCCCATTTCAGCTGCGAGCCCTCTGAGGGCCTCTTCAAGGGCTTTTTCCTCAAAGTCCGGCAGTTCCATGATCTTCTCGTAAGCACGCCGAAGTGCTTCCAGGGATTCACGAGGGGTCATCTTATCTCCTACGAGGGCCTCCGGCTCGTAGCTTATCTCTTCCTGGAAGAAGAAATCCACCAGGGCTACAGCGTCGCCCAGGGTCTTTATCCTTTCCTGAATGAGGGGGACGATAGGCTTTACTGTTTCAAATTCAACCTGAAAGCCCGCTTTCTTGAGGAAAAGCGTCAGCCTGCCGGCCAGGTCGTTGGGGTCAAGCTGCCGGATGTAATAGCCGTTCATCCATTCCAGCTTGTCATAGGAGAAAGAAGCTGGAGAGGATTTAACTCTTTCCAGGGAGAAACGCTCAATGAGCTGTTCTTTTGTCATAATTTCAGTGCGGTCATCGTATGACCACCCCACCAGAGCCAGGAAGTTGAACATGGCCTCAGGAAGATAGCCTGCTTCCCGAAACTCTCTCACCAGCACAGGATAGACGCGACCGTCAGCTCCTATGGTCTTGCGTTTGCTGAGTTTCCCTTTGCCTGTTGGGGAAAGGATTAAGGGCAGATGAGCGAACTGAGGTGGCTCCCAACCGAAGCCCTGGTAGAGCAGAACATGCTTGGGGGTTGAGGGTATCCACTCATCGGCCCGCATCACGTGGGTTATCTTCATGAAGTGGTCATCCACCACGTTGGCTAAGTGATAGGTGGGATAGCCATCGGATTTCAGGAGGACGAGGTCTTCAATGTTTACGTTATTAACGGTAATCTCCCCATGGATTAGGTCGCGGAAGGAGGTTTTACCCTCCAGAGGGACTTTAAGGCGGATAACGTAGCTTCTCCCTTCGGCTTCCAGAGCTGCTCTTTCCTCATCGGAGAGGAAGCGGCAGTGGCGGTCGTAACTTGGGGGTTGTTTTTTGCGCCGCTGCTCTTCTCTCAAGCGCTCAAGTCTTTCCTGGGAGCAAAAGCATTTGTAGGCCCAGCCTCGCTCGATCAATATATGAGCATATTTCTGGTAGAGTTCAAGGCGCTGGGATTGGAAGTAAGGTCCATAGGGTCCTCCTACAGCTGGTCCTTCATCCCACTCCAGCCCAAGCCACCTGAGGCCCTCCATTATATCTTCCAGGGAATCAGGGACGTAACGGGTGCGGTCAGTGTCCTCTATTCTGAGGATGAAAGAGCCCCCGTGGCGACGGGCAAAGAGCCAGTTGAAGAGGGCTGTTCTTGCCCCTCCTACATGAAGGTAACCGGTGGGACTCGGTGCAAAGCGAACTCTTACCGTCACAACCTCCTCCACAATTTTAACGCTAACTCCTGCGAGCGGGCGGTGATTTCCTCTTCGTCCAGGGTAAGAAGTTTTCCTTTTTCCATCAGTATTTTACCACCCACAATCACAGTGTCAACCCCTGTCCCATCCACTCCAAAGATTATGTGCCACGGGTAATTGCTTTCGGTGATGGGCGTTGTAGGGTGATAATTGATGATTATGATGTCAGCCCAGGCGCCTGGTTCAAGGGTTCCCAGAGGCCTTTCGGGCCAGAAGAGGCTCGCTGTTCTGGTGTTGTGGGTGAAAGCCATTTTCAGGATTAAATCTGCTCCTATCGCCTGGGGATCAAGTTTTGCCAGTCTGTGGACCAGGTAAGCGGTGTGCATTTCCACGAACATGTTGTTGGAAAAGCCATCGTTCCCGAGGCCCACTTCTATGCCTCTGGCCAGCATCTCTATCACCGGAGCTGTTCCTACAGCGTTGTTCATGTTGGAGCGAGGGTTATGGACTACCCTGGTTCCGGTTTCTTTCAGGATTTCTATCTCCCTTTCATTCACATGGACGCAGTGAGCAGCGATGGTTTTGGAGCCCAGGATTCCAAAACGGTGCAGCCTTTCCACCACTCTAAGTCCCGAACGGCGCAGGGAGTCTTCCTGGTCGGCCTTGTCTTCAGCTACGTGGAGATGGAAACCTGATTCAAGGCTATAGGCAGAAGCCGCACATTTCTCCAGGGTTTCATCCGAGAGGGTTAGGGAGGCGTGAAGGCCGAAAGTAGCCCTTATCAGGCTTCCCTTTTCCCGGCTCTTGCGGATGAAGCGCTCGTTTTCCCGAACCCCCGCCTCCATCCGTTCCTGGCCATCGCGGTCTGTTACTTCGTAGCAGAGGCAGGCCCTCAAACCAGCCTGCTCTACCGCTTCGGCGATGATGTCTAGACTTCCGTCGATGGCTCCCTGGGAAGCGTGGTGGTCAATCAGGGTTGTTGTTCCGTGCTTGATGGCGTCCACAAGGCAGACCAGGGTGCTATAGCGGATGTCCTCATAAGAGAGGGTTTTATCCAGGCGCCACCAGAGCTTTTCCAGGATATGGGGGAAATTCCGGGGAGGCTCCCCGGGGATAGCCATGCCCCGGGCGAAGGCTCCGTAAAAGTGAGTGTGGGCACAGATGAGCCCGGGCATGAGCAATTTATCTCTGGCATCCATGATTTTTTCGCCCGGATGGCGTTTGATCAGTTCCGAAGCTGGGCCCAGGTCGGCGATCTGGTCTCCTCTTACGAGGATCGCCCCACCTATAAGGATCGGGGTTTTGGGGTCGAAAGTTAAGACAGTTCCTCCCAGGATAAGCATGTTACTTTTCCTCTCTTGAATATGGAAGGCCGAGGGCTGAGGGCGCTCCGATGCGCCTGCGCATCACTTCGCCTGAGGCAAACACAAGGACCAGGATAGTGAGGATGAAGGGTAAGGTGTTCAGGAGGTTGGGGGAGATTCCGAGGGGTTGAAGGCGATACTGAAGGACTTTCACTCCTCCGAAGAGGTAGGCACCGAGGACAGCTCGCACCGGACTCCATAGGGAGAAAATAGTCAGGGCTATTACGATCCAGCCGGCTCCGGCTGTCATACCTTCAATCCAAGAAGGGGTGTAGACTATTGAGAGGTAAGCGCCGGCGACGCCCGCCAGCACGCCCCCGATAAAAGTGCAGAGGTAACGGATAGCAAAGACATTAACCCCCATGGCATCGGCAGTGGCGGGGTCTTCCCCCACAGAACGAATGCTTATCCCCAGGCTTGTTTTGTACAGGATGAACCACATTATGGGAACCAGGAGCATGGCCACGTAGGCGAGGGGATCAAACCGGAAAAGAAGGGGACCGAGCACAGGGATATCGCTCAAGACGGGGATTTGTATTTCCGTGAGCTTGGCGGAGGCGGGCAGGGGCACTCCAATGAAGCGCCTGCCTATGAGGCCACTCAATCCTGTTCCGAACATGGTGAGGGCGAGGCCTGAGACTACCTGGTTTCCTCTCAGGTTTATGCATACAAAAGCGTGAATGAGGGAAAGGATTCCTCCCATTAAGGCGGCTGCGGCGATTCCAGCCCATGGGTTGCCGGTGTAGAGAGCAGTGGAGAACCCCATGACGGCTCCCACCAGCATCATTCCCTCAACCCCAAGGTTTAGGATACCGGAACGCTCGGCATAAATTTCCCCGAGAGTCCCGAAGAGCAGAGGGGTCCCTGCAGGGACAGCAGCGCGCAGGGTTTCGAGGATAAAATCCAGCATGAGACCTCCTCCTTTAGGGGGATAGCTGCGCTTTCTTTCTTTCGGGCCTGGCCAGTGAGATGCGGTAACGCAGGAGGATTTCCCCACCGATCAGGAAAAAGAGGATGGCGCCGTTGAACATGTGGATGGTGGGCACGGGCAGGCCGAGGGAAACCTTGAGAGCGTCGCCTCCTACCAGAAGCCCGCCGAAGAGGAAAGAAGTCAGGATAACTATGAGCGGGTTTAGCTGAGCCAGCCAGGTCACGATTATGGCTGTAAAGCCATAGCCTGGAGAGATACCGTGGGGGTAGCGCAGGCGGGCATGGATACCAGCTACTTCGCCGACCCCTGCCATTCCTGCAAGTCCTCCGCTTATTATCATCACCAGAAGGGCTACTCGAAGGTAAGGGATCCCGGCGTAATGAGCGGCTCTGGGGTTATCGCCTGTTACCCTGAGCTCATAACCCCATTTGGTGCCCATCAGGAAAAAGTAAGCCAGGATGGCAGCGACAATTCCCAGAATCAGAGTGGGGTAATGGATGCGGGTTCCTGGCACTGTGGGCAGTATGGCAGCGTCGGGGAATCTATCGGAGTAGGGGAATCCCCATTCTTTAAGCCCTTTCCATGGGCCGTAAACCAGGTAATTGACAACTTCAACGGCTACGTAAACCAGCATTAGGGAGGTAATCACTTCGTTTACCTGGAGCTTAGCTCTGAGGAGGGCCGGGATAAGGGCCCAGAGGGCTCCGGCCAGGAATCCTGCTGCAAACATGGTGGGGCGAACCGCCCAGGAAGGCAGCGTGAGGGGGAAAAAGAGGGCCACCCATGTAGCACCAACGGCCCCCATCAAGAGCTGGCCTTCGGCTCCAATGTTCCAGAAATGGGCCTTAAAGGCCAGAGCCAGCCCCGTCCCGCACAGGAGCAGCGGTATGGCTTTTACAGTGGTCTCGGAAAGGCCGTAGAGGCTACCAAAGGAGCCGGTAAAGATTTTGGTATAGGCATAAATGGGGTTTATTTTCACTGCCCAAAACACTATGGCTATGGCCACGAAAGCCAGGAGGAGGGAGATGGCGTTGACCACAACCCTTAGCCAGCCCGGGACAGTGTAACGCCTCTCAATACGAATCTGGAGCATAGCTCTTCCTCCCTGGTGCAGGTTCGGTTTTATTATCCACAAAACGGGTTTAAAGGTCAAACGGGGGATGGAGGCAAATGAAGGGGTTAAAACTTTTTCCTTACTGCATCCAGGCCCCCTGGACCCTCGATTTTTCCCGCCCTCGTGGGCCTGAGGTTTGCCACTGTTCTGGGTCCCACTCGTGGGCGGGATGCAGGAGGTGGTTGATTGCTCCCTTTTTAAGGATTCTGGGGGCACATCCCCCAGGCCCCCTGCCATGGGGCTATGCCCCCTGGACCCCTAAAATTTCCCACCCACGTGGGCATGTGGTTTGCCAAGGTTCTGGGTCCCACTCGTGGACGGGATGCAGGGGATGGCTGATTGCTCCCCTTTTTAGGTTTCTGGGGGCGCTTTCCTTCAGTTACTGCAGAGGTAGGAGATTGCCAGGCTTCGCTTGCGGTGATATGCCAATATCTTTCACTCGCAATCGCAGGGTGGGTGGTTTTTCCTAACTCTGGATGATCCCTCCTCCAAGGACTTCATCTCCGTCGTAAAAGACTACAGCCTGGCCCGGAGCTGCGCCTACCACTGGGGCTTTGAAGGTTACTTTAACCCGACCTTGTTTTTCTGGATTAATTACAGCTTCCTGCTCTGGAGCCCGGTAACGGATGCGCGCCCTAACTTCAATGGGCCCCTCGGGAAAATGGCCCGAGATGAAGTTTACTTCGCCAGCTAAAATTTCACTGCGCCCCTGTTCCTCAGCCGTGCCTACAATCAAAGCATTGCGCACTGGATCTTTGCTTATCACGTAAAGCCGCTTGCCATAAGGGATCCCGAGGCCAAAACGCTGACCTACAGTGTATAAAGGCAAGCCCTTGTGGGTTCCTAAAAAGCGGCCCTTTGTGTCGTAAATGGGTCCATGGCGAAGGGCTTCAGGGATGTAGAGACGTAGGAAATCACGGTAATCGTTCCCTGCAATAAAACAGAGTTCCTGGCTTTCCTCCCTTTCAGCCGTAGGAAGCCCCAGTTCCCGGGCTATCCCCCGAACTTGCTCTTTCGTGAACCAGCCCAGGGGAAAAAGAAGCCTGGCAAGCTGTCCTTGAGTGAGCATGTAAAGGACGTAGGATTGGTCTTTGGCAGGGTCAATACCCTTGAGCAGTTTGTATTGTCCGTTGGCTTTAACTATGCGGGCATAATGGCCTGTGGCCAGGTAATCCGCCTCCAGAGCCATAGCCCTCCGAAGGAGAAGGTCAAATTTTATAAACCTGTTACAGGATAGACAAGGATTGGGAGTTATGCCGGAAGCATAGCCCCGGATAAAAGGAACCACTACTTTATCGTAGAAAGGCTCTCTGAAGTCCAGAACGTAAAAAGGGATGCCCAAAATTTCAGCCACCTGGCGAGCCATTTCTACCGCCACTGGGGGACAGCACCGATTTTCCCCGTCCCCCTGGGCCCAGAGCCGCATCATTACTCCTATAACCTCATACCCTTCTTTAAGCAATAAAGCGGCGGCAACAGAACTATCAACTCCGCCGCTCATTGCTATTACAACCCTTCCCTTTCTCATTTCCCCTCTTCGCCGATGTTCAGAACAACCCCCGGATTTCTCCGCAAGTAATCCTCAATAGCTTTATGAACGGCCTCTGCAGCAAGATTGCTGCAATGCATTTTATTGGGGGGAAGTCCCCCAAGAGCTTCAGCTACCGCTTTACGGGACAGTTTCAGGGCTTCTTCAAGGGTTTTGCCTTTGACCAATTCCGTAGCCATGGAACTCGTAGCAATGGCCGCACCGCATCCCAGGGTCCGGAACTTTATATCCACAATTCTTCCTTCCTTCACTTTTATGAACATCTCCATAACATCCCCACAGACCGGGTTCCCGACCCTGGCTACGCCATCGGCGTCTTCTATAACCCCAACATTGCGGGGGTTCGTGAAATGCTCCCAGACAAGTTCACTATACATGGTTGCCTCCTTGAAAAATTCCGACTTTTAAGTCGGTTTTTATTTTACCACCAGGTTACCGTCAGGTCAAGGGGATTTTCCTGCTCCAGACCGACGGGCAGGTGTGGCCAAGGTTAACCTTAGGGCCTGGTGGGCAAGGAGGGGGCATGCCATTGGACATTATGAGCTAAGCAGTGTTGGATTGCGAACTTAGGGGTGCAAGGTATAATAACTTAGGCCATTTCCATGGAGGCTAAAATTGGGCAAAAAAGCTCATTTCCTGGCTATTGTCTTTCTCGCCTGTATAGTTGTCCTTCTGGCCCGCAACCTGCTTTTAACTAACCGTATCCTGGTCGGCCTTGACCTTTTCACTTACTTTTATCCTTACTGGCATCTCGCAGCTGAAGCTATAAAAGAAGGCCGTATTCCCCTCTGGAATCCGTATATCTTCATGGGTAGCCCGCTGCTGGCCAATATCCAGCTCTCTTTCTTATACGGGATAAATTGGCCCTTTATTGTTTGGCTTTCACCACCTCATGCGGTAAAGCTTTCCATTGCACTCCATCTTTGCCTGGCAGGCTTCTTCACTTGGCTTCTGGCCAGGAAAAGGCTGGGGCTTTCCTCTTCGGCTTCGCTCTTCTCTGCGCTGGGATTTTCAGCGGGTGGGTTTCTGGTGGCCCAGGCCGAGCATATTAACCAGCTGGAGGTAATGACCTGGCTGCCCTTTTTCATCCTCCTGATGGAGAGCAATCCCATTGCAGCTGCTTTTATTTTCTGCCTCATGACCTTTGCCGGGCACCTGCAGGCTCTTTACATAAGCCTCACGGCCGTGGGCCTGTATTCCTTGTTTTCCAGCTTCTATAACAGAGGAAGAAGCTTCTTTAAGCTCCTGATCGCCTGCGGGATTGGGTCAGGGCTGGCAGCTGTTCAGCTTATCCCCACCCTGGAACTGGCAGGCCTGTCTATCCGGAGCCAGGGACTATCCTATCAGGATGCTACGGCCTTTTCTCTGCGTCCTTTTTTAATAGCTTATTCTTTCCTTCCCCCGATAGCTCTCAACCCCGAGGTCATATTCGGAAGCAGGGCTTTCACCGAATACATGGCTTATGGTGGGATCATATGCCTGCTCCTGGCCGTCGCTGGCTTCCTTTCTCCTGGAAAAAAGAAGTGGCCTTGGGTGGCGATGGTTTTCCTGGGGTTGTTCCTGGCTTTAGGGCGAGCTAATCCCTTTTACCGCCTTCTTTATGAATTTGTCCCGGGCTTTTCTTCCTTCAGAGCCCCGGCCCGGTGGGGGCTCCTTTGGGCCCTGGGAATCCCCGTTTTGGCGGGGATCGGTCTGGACAATCTGCCCTCTTTATCTTTAAGGGTCTACCTGTCCCTCCTGGGGGTGGGCTTTCTGGCACTCATGCCTTCCTTGTGGCTATCACCGCCGCCTCTTCCCACTTTGATAGCATGGGGAATTGCGAGTTTGGTGGGTCTGGCTTTAATTTTGGCGATACGGGCCAGAAGCCTCCCTTCCTGGCCCGCGATCTTTATCTTAGCCTCTGAGCTTCTTCTGGCAGCAGGGAGCATGCCATTGAATCATCCCACTGCTCCTCAGGCCTTTTCCACCTGGCGGACGGCACCCCTCCATCTGGCTTTAGTACAAGAAAAAGGGGAATTGTTCCGCTTCCTTTCCTTCTCATCCCTCGTATTTGACCCAGGTGACATGGCAGAGATGCGTTCGGCATACCTTGGGATCCTAGGGGATAAGGCTTTTTACGAGCATGTGGTAGCCATAAAGCAGAAGGAAATTTTAGCGCCTAACCTACCCGCCCTTTATGGCTTTCAGACTGTTGACGGTTACGATGGTGGGTTGTTGCCCCTGAGGGATTTTGTGGAAGTTACAAAGCCCATGCATTATGCTGGCCAGAAAGCTATGGATGGCAGGCTTTATCAGTTTGTCCATAGCATACCCCCTGATCCCTTGCTGGACCTTTTCAACGTGCGCTTTCTGATAGCCGATAAAGTCTACGATCTGTGGGTGGAGGGAGTTTACTACGATTTAAGCCTTGGAGCTTCCCTCAAAGCAGGCGAGGTTTTAACGGTTACCCTTCCGGAGGCTTTCCCTGCCACAGGCATCGGCTTTATTTCTTGGATTGAGGGGAAAGCTTTAGAGTATGGAGCACCAGTAGCAGAGGTGGAAATTTTCCCAGAGGAAGGTCAAAGCCGGCTTTATCTCCTCAGGGCAGGGGAGGATACATCCCACGAGTTCTGTCAGGGAGAAGGGTGTGCACGCCTTGTGGGCAGGATGCCTGATTTTTCTGAACCAGCCATGCGGGGTTCCGGCCTGTATTACTCTGCGCGAGAGTGGGGGCAGTGGGAAAAGGTGAAAAGAGTCGTTTTCCGGGGCCTGCTGGAAGAAGGCCAATGGCATCTAAAAGGCTCTTCTCTTTTCAACAAGCCAGCAGGTGCTTTCCAGCCTCTTGCCGTTTCCGACCAGGGTCCTTTTGCCCTGGTGCATTCGGGCGACGTCAAAATCTACGAGAACCTGGATTGTTTGCCAAGAGCAATGATAGTGCACGGGGAAGAGGCTGTCCCGGAGGAGCTGGAAAATCCCTCCGCGTTAGAGGAAATAGTGAGGAGCAGTTTTAATCCTGAGGAAAAGGCCTCCATAGAACACTATGAAGAGGAAAGGGTGGTGGTCAGAGTGCGCCTGACCGAACCCGGTTATCTGGTGCTGACGGACGCATTCTATCCGGGATGGGAAGCCCATTCCCTTCGGCATGGCCCGCTCCCGATACGAAAGGTTTGGGGATACTTTCGGGCTGTAAGCCTCCCTGAAGGAGATGATACGATAGAGTTTATCTACAGACCGCAATCCTTCAGGATTGGTTTAGTTTTGAGTTCAGTGACAATGCTTGCCCTTGCGGTCGTAATCTTCAGAAAAGCCTCTGGCTCCATCCAGGCCTGAATCAGCGGAGTGGTGGAAACTCGTCCTCGCCCACTTCTTCGGTAGCGGCGGTGCCGCCGACAACCGGGTGCAGAGTGACGTGCCAGGCAGTAGCAGTGGTGGGGGTTGTGGTATAAGGGAAGCTGTCCTCAAAGACCTCGCGTCTTACTTTGCGGGTAAACTGACCCCTTTTTTCATCCCAATCTTCGCCCATCATGAAGAAGAGCTTGTAAACCCCGTCGGGTATCCCGGAGACAGTAAATTCATCGTGGGCCTGAATGTATACCGCAAAGAGGGTTTCACCTTCAGGAGTGGTGAAGACCACGATGGCATCCAGGTCGGTGCCGTTTTCCACCTTTAACTCGCCGTAGCCGTCAAGGGAAATGGCCTGCTTGATGAAAGTGCCGGTGTTCAAGCGGCGCGGGGGCAGGGTTGGGGTAGGTGTTGGTGTCTTTGTCGGAGTCACAGTAGGGGTAGGAGTTTGGGTAATAGTGGGAGACGGAGTTGGGGTCATGGTGGGGGTTGGAACTAAAGCTTGAGCGGTCATGGTGGCGTAAATTTTAGCAGCTATTTCAGTGGCTAAAGCATTGCGTTCTGCCCGGGAGGGCCCACAGGCTGCCAGTGTAGCCCCAAGGGAAAAAGTTAGCAAAACGATCAGCAACTTCATTTTTAACCTCCCCGGTGTGATTAACCTTTAGCCTCAGGGACCGAGCCCTGTGAGCCATCTGTGCGCAGCTCGGATGAGCAGGAAAAGAGCTAATAGAGCTACTAATCCGAGGATCGTGAGGCAAGCAGATATGGTTTTTTCCGGAGAACCTCTACTGGAAACGCGCAGTCCGGCGATCCCGCTCGCTATTGTAAATAAAGCGCTCATGAGGAGGACGATAAAGGCATAAAGCGAGGCTAAACAACAAGCTGCTCCGCTGCATCCATCCACGAGTGCCCTGCTCTCCTTAGCGCGCTTCTGGAAGCGGCCCTGCCTTCCTTTAAAGGCTCTCTTTAGCTGCTTTTGTGGAGGAGGACAAGGAGTCCTACCTTTTACAGTCTCCCCAAGGCTCAGGCGCAGCTGGTTTAATTTCATTTTACACCAAACTTTTCCAATTTCCAAACCGCAGGCCGTCGGGTGTATATGACTGTTAGGGAAACCAAAAACTTGCCCTTATTGCGGAAGTTGTTCTATGGGTTCCTCCCTCGGTTATCAAAACTTGCCAGCCAGGTGCATGATGGTTACCTGACTAAATCGTTTTGAAATTAAGCCAATTTTGGTATATAATATCCTCAAAGGAGGTATTGCAATGGCGCTAAGGATTTTGATTGTGGTCATCATTGCAGCTTTTATCCTGGCCCTACAGCTTCCTCCGCCTTCAGTTATTGCAGGCTTTACCCCTACTTTTACACCCTTACCCCCGACGCCAACGCCTGTAGTGCCAACCCCCACTCCTGTTCCTCCGACGCCAACCCCTGTAGTGCTGACTCCCACTCCTGTTCCCCCGACGCCAACCCTTGAAGTGCCAACCCCATTACTTCCAACCCCAACACCTATGCCTCCTCTGCCAGTCACTGGAGGAGAGATTACAAGGAAAGAGGCTTTGTTTGTTATTTTGCTGATTTTTTTGCTCTTTTCTGCGCTGAAGCTGGTTGAAGAGGAGGCTTAATAGCTAAAGGGGGAAAAATGCTCATACTTGTGCCTTTTCTGGTTTCGTTCTTATTTTTCGGTCTTTTGGTTTTGATTAAAAATGCCCGCCACCTGAAGTCTGTAAGGTGGGCGCAGGTTCTTCGCTCCGGGGTGATAATTCTTTCCCTGCTTCTTTCTCACTTCCCCCACCCCCTTCCTGAGGTCAGGGCTTCCTATCAGGGTGATTTCTGTCCGCTGAAGCCACCTCATCCTCAAATTGCATCTAAAGTTGTGGGTAAAACGCCCGAGACCTCCCTCAGCACTATCCATAGCCACAATGTCACTGTTATTGGCCCATCCGCACCCATCAATAATTGCGAAGTTGTTACTTTTACCATAGTTGCCGTCAACAATACCATTACCGCTACTAACGTAATTATCACCAGCACGATGCCCGCCGGTTTTACGCCAACCCAGATTGTCTTCCCCATTGGCACGGTAGGTCCCAACCAGGTCATCACCCGCCATGCGGGCTTTTATGCCACCTGCCTGGCTGCCTCCGGGCAGAATGTGGTCACTCTCACCCAGGACGGAGCGCCCCCTATTGTGAGGTACACTGACTTCGTGGTGAACCCCGGCGCCATTACCGTCCGCAAGGAGCCTGCCGTTGTCCAGGCGGCGGCCGATGAGGTGGTCACCTGGACCGTCTACGTGGAGAACACCGGCTACGGCACTGTCTCCAACGTCCGGGTGACGGATACGCTGGGGAGCGGGCTCCAGTACGTTTCCGGGATCACGTCGGCCTATTTTGTCTCCATCCCCGTCGGCGGCGTGGTCACGTTCCCCATCGCCGCGCGCGTCGTCGGCTGCTCCGGCCTGGAAAACGTGGTCACCGCCACCTGGGGCTGCAATGGCGAGACGTGCCTGGCCCCCCAGACGGCCAAGGGAGCGGTGGATCTTAGGATGACCAACCCGGATCTGAACTTCTCCCTGCCCACCTTCAGGATGCCCTACTGCGATGGCTCTGGTGTCTTTACGATCCCGATCCAGAACGTCGGCGATGGCACTGCCTACTCCGGCAAGCTGGCGGTGGATCTTTCTCCCTTCAGTGTGACGGTCGCCCCGCCGGCCTTTTACTCCGGCGGCGCGTTCCATCTGCCCCCCATCGTGCCTGGAGGGACCTACACTCTGGTCTTCACTCTGACGCTACCTTCCAACGTTTGCAATATGCCCAGCAGTGGCACTTTCAACTTTAACCTGGAATATTACGATCGTTGCAATCACCGTTACACTGAAGTACCTCAGTCTGCCGCCTGGCAGCTGGTAAATGTGTCTCAGCTAAGCGTAAGCAAATTTATGCCCCGTGAGGTCTACCGGGGCCAGACCGTCACCACCACCATCTCCGTCAACGCCGAGGACATCGTCGGGACTGTCGTCGTCACTGATCAGGTCCCGGCGGGATGGAGCGTGGTGAATCCAGCGGGTGGCAGCGTATTCACCGTGGGCGGCGTTACCTACATCACTTGGACGCTGACCAGCACGGCTGTCCTGAACCCTGTTTTTGCCACCCCTGACGCGGCCACCGGCTGCCAGTATTGTGGCACTGAGGCTACGAATATTGTCACCGCCGTCACCCGGGATTGCCAAAACTGCCTCCAGACAGCCACCGCGGAGGCCCGGACCTATCTCCAGTGCCATGAGCCGGTGGCTCTCTCTTTCAAGCAGGTCTCCGGCCCCGCCGAGGTCTGCTCAGACCCGGCCTACATCTACACGAACACATACGCTTTTGCAGGGACCTTTGTGGTGACCCCCACCTGGCAGGGAATGGTCTTCACCGATGCCCTTCCCTACCAGACTTACATCCCCGATAGTGCATCAGTCTGGATGAGCGACGGCTCTCAGACCTGCACGGCGATCTTCTCGGCAAACGTCGTGGCCGGGATGTTGGTCATCTCCAACATTTCACCAACCTGCCCCATCACCGTCCCCGGTGCCACAATGTGGATCTCTTACCGGACGGCGGTGGCTGAACCTTTCACTTGCTCTGATTTTGAGTGGTATGACTGGTCCTACTTGAATCTGGGAGTAACAGGCAACGCCGAGTGTGCGGTGGACGGTGTGATAGAAGAGGGCGTCTTTGTCCAGACCCTGGCTC
>JANXAG010000040.1 GCA_025062375.1 Anaerolineae bacterium
TGCGGTTTGGTTCTAACAAACTTGGGTTTAGACATTTTAGCTCACCTCCCTGAAAGGTTCATTTAAGCTTTGCAAACAAAACCACATTATACACATATTGCCAATTTTGGCAAACTAAGGCCCTGGCAAACGCCAGGCCTCTACAGCCCGTCGTTAACG
Organism: Anaerolineae bacterium; assembly: GCA_025062375.1. Lineage (NCBI taxonomy): Bacteria > Bacillati > Chloroflexota > Anaerolineae > Anaerolineae bacterium. Next base: position 160 of record JANXAG010000040.1, read on the forward strand.
GTAAAGGATCTTTTCGGCAACTTCTTCGGGGATAATTTCGTAATGGTCAAACTCCATCGTGAAGGTGCCACGCCCCTGGGTCATGGAGCGAAGGTCAGTAGCATAGCCGAACATTTCCGACAGGGGAACCATGGCTCGCACGCTCTGAATCCCACCAGGCCTCAGCTCCATTCCCTGGATATCGGCTCGCCGGGAGGCCAGGTCCCCCAGAACATCCCCAACAAATTCCTCAGGCATTACTACTTCCAGTTTCATAAAAGGTTCCATGAGAACAGGTTGCCCCTGATGGAGCCCTTTCTCCATAGCTATTGAGGTGGCAGCCTTGAAGGCCATCTCCGAGGAATCCTCCGGGTGGAAAGAGCCATCAACCAGACTAACCTTCACATCCGTGATGGGATACCCAGCCAGCGCTCCTGCATCCAGGGCTTCCCGCACCGCCTCTTCTATGGCTGGGATAAAGTGAGCTGGTATTTTTTCCTCCCCTACCCTGTTCTCAAACCTGTTCCCTGAACCACGAGGCAATGGTTCCAGCTCCAGCCAAACGTGACCGTAATGGTTCCTGGTCCCTACCTGGCGAACGTAAAGGCCTTCCACACGCACCGGCCTTGTTATGGTTTCTTTGTAAGCCACCTGAGGCTTGCCCACGTTTGCCTCGACCCTGAATTCCCGGAAAAGCCGGTCTACCAGTATTTCCAGATGCAATTCCCCCATGCCTGAAATGATGGTTTGACCGGTCTGTTCGTCCACCTTTACCCTAAAGGTGGGGTCTTCTTCAGCCAGACGCTGAAGAGCCTCTGTCATTCGTTCCTGGTCGGCCTGGGTTTTTGGTTCTATGGCCACTGAGACCACCGGCTCCGGGAAACTAATGGACTCCAGGACTATAGGATGCTCTTCACTGCAGATGGTTTCACCGGTGAAGGTTTGCTTGGGCCCCAGTACTGCCCCTATGTCGCCTGCTCTGAGCTCTTCAATTTCTTCCCGCTTGTTGGCATACATCCTGAGGATTCTGTCTATCCGCTCTTTGCGGTTTCGGGTAGCGTTGAAAACCCTGCGGTTGCCCTTCAGGACTCCGGAGTAAATCCTCAGATAAACCAGACGTCCCACATAAGGGTCAGAATGAACCTTGAAGACCAAGGCGGCAAGGGGTTCCTCCAGCTTTGGATGACGTATTTCCTCCTTCCCCGTCTCAGGGTTAACCCCCCGAACCGGGGGCAAGTCAAGAGGTGATGGAAGGTAATCTACAATGGCATCCAGAAGAGGCTGAACCCCTTTGTTTTTAAGGGCAGCACCACAGAGAACAGGCACCAGCTTGCCCGAAATCACTGCTCTCCGGAGGGCTTTCTTCAATTCCTCCGGTGTTATTTCTTCCCCTTCAAGGTACTTGACCATAAGTTCATCATCGGTTTCGGCTATTTTTTCCAGCAAAGCCTCCCGATGAATTGCCACCTCTTTAGCCAGGCTTTCGGGAACAGGAGCGCTCTCAGGATTTACTCCAAGCTCGTCTTCTTCCCTGTAAATTACCGCTTTCAGCTCTATGAGGTCTATAACCCCTCTGAAAGAGTCCTCAACTCCTAAAGGCACCTGGATGGGGACCGGGTTGGCTTTAAGGCGATCTTTTATCATTTCAATGACTCGCCAGAAATTAGCCCCGACCCGATCCATTTTGTTTACAAAACATATGCGTGGAACCTTGTATAGGTCAGCCTGACGCCACACGGTTTCAGACTGGGGTTCGACGCCGTTCACTGCGTCAAAGATGACCACTCCACCATCCAGAATCCTCAAGCTCCGCTGGACTTCAGCGGTAAAATCTATGTGGCCGGGGGTATCCACAATGTTTATCTGATGCTGACGCCAGTAGCAAGTCACAGCTGCCGCCGTTATGGATATACCCCGTTCTTTCTCCTGGGGCATCCAGTCGGTGACAGCCGTCCCCTCATCCACCTCGCCCATCCTGTGGGTTCGGCCTGTGTAGAAGAGGATGCGCTCGGTGGTGGTGGTTTTACCGGCGTCTATATGGGCTATGAAGCCTATGTTGCGTATTTTCTCTAAAGGATACCCCCCGCTCATGATTACCACCGGAAGAAAGCGAAAGCTCTGTTGGCTTCAGCCATTTTGTGGGTGTCTTCCTTTTTCTTAATAGTGGCTCCGGTGTTGTTGGCGGCATCTAAGATTTCGGCGGCGAGCTTTTCCGCCATGGATTTCCCGCTTCTTTCCCGAGCAAAGTTTACAAGCCACCTCAATGCCAGAGAGATGCGCCGGTGCTCCGGAACTTCAATCGGCACCTGATATGTAGCACCGCCAACTCTCCTGGGCCTCACTTCCACAACCGGAGCCGCATTCTGGACAGCCTGCTCAAACACTTCCACAGGGTTGCGACCGGTCTTCTCACGTATTATGTCAAAAGCTCTGTAGACAATCCATTCAGCTATGCTCTTTTTGCCGTTCATCATGACCTTGTTTATGAGCTTGGCTACCAAAACGCTGTTGTATTTTATGTCGGGCGGTATCTCCCTTCTGGGAGGACTCCCACGTCTTGGCATTTCTACCTCCTTGGGTCAGTTATTCTTTGGACTTCTTGGGCCTTTTGGCTCCGTATTTGGAGCGCCCCTGGCGCCTCCCTTCCACTCCGGCCGAGTCCAGGGCTCCCCTTACAATGTGATAGCGGATGCCGGGGAGGTCTTTAACACGTCCACCTCTCACCAGAACCACCGAGTGCTCCTGGAGGTTGTGGCCCTCGCCGGGAATATAGGCGGTCACTTCAATGCCATTGGTGAGGCGCACCCTGGCGATTTTGCGGAGAGCAGAGTTGGGCTTCTTGGGTGTCATAGTTCTTACTTGGATGCAAACACCCCGCTTCTGAGGGTTGCCTCTGGGCATTTTCTTAAGCTCGTTCTTGAGGGCGTTGTAGGAATAAAGCAGAGCCGGAGCTTTGGATTTGCTCTTAACCTTTTTTCGGCCTTTTCTCACTAACTGGTTAATGGTAGGCACTTTAACCCTCCTTAGCTTAAGTTTTTTCCCGATTTAGAGCCGCTTCTCTAAGGCGTCTGTAATGCTCAAAGCCCGTCCCAGCGGGAATGAGGCGCCCTATTATAACGTTTTCTTTGAGGCCGCGCAACTCATCAATAGCTCCGCGAATGGCAGCATCTGTAAGGACCCGGGTGGTCTCTTGGAAGGAAGCGGCTGCAAAGAAGCTATCAGTAGCCAGAGCCGCCTTTGTTATCCCAAGAAGAACTGGCACTGCCTCCGCCGGACGCCCTCCCTGCGCGATTATACGGCTGTTGGTTTCCTCAAATTCAAAGCGGTTCACCAGTTGCCCAGGGAGATAATCAGTATCGCCAGGGGACTTAACCCGGACTTTATCGGTCATCTGGCGAATGATAATTTCAATGTGTTTGTCGTGGATGTTCACTCCCTGGGAGCGATATACTTTCTGAATTTCTTCCAGGAGATAAAGCTGCGCTGCCTCCCGGCCCAGGATTCTCATAATTTCTTTGGGGTTCTTTGCCCCTTCGGTTATTTGTTCGCCGGCTTCAATGTAATCGCCCTTCTCCACCCTGAGCCTGGCAGCAGGCGGGACATCGTAAATCCTCTCTTCTCTGTGTTCTTTACGTATGGTTGCCTTGTAAGAGCCATCGCCGTTATTTTCCAGGAAAATCTGCCCTCCTATCCGGGCCGTGATGGTCCCGTCATCGGGCGTAAGGGCGAGCACGGTCCCCTCTTCTATCTCCTGACCATCTTTGACTTTGATTTCGCTTCCAACAGGGATGAAGTACTCATCGGCAATGACCTGAGTGCTAGTAACCTTTACTTTGCGGATTTCGCCCTCCCAGTATATGTCCACGACCCCTGATATGTCGGAGATTATGGCTTCTCCTTTGGGCGTGCGGGCTTCAAAGAGCTCCTCCACCCTGGGCAGGCCCTGGGTTATATCTTCAATAGCAACGCCACCGGTGTGGAAAGTCCTGAGGGTAAGCTGAGTCCCGGGCTCACCGATGGACTGGGCAGCTATTATGCCCACAGCCTCGCCAACTCTTATGAGCCCGCCCCTTCCCATATCGCGCCCATAGCAGAGCGCGCAGACACCATAGCGGGTTTCGCACTTCAGTGGGGTGCGCACGTAGACCTTATCTATGCCAGCTTTCTTTATTTTCTCAAAGGCTTCTTCGTCTATTTCCTCGTTTCGCCTTACTATGAACCTGCCAGTGGCAGGATCAACAATATCAGCGGCCGCAGTCCTTCCTATGACTCTTTCAGCGAAGGACTGACCCATCCTGCGGGAGGATTCTACGTCAATCCATATTCCATCAAAGGTGCCGCAGTCATATTCCCTGACGATGACTTCCTGAGCCACATCCACCAACCGGCGGGTCAGGTAGCCAGCGTCGGCAGTACGGAGGGCGGTGTCAGCCAGACCTTTACGGGCGCCGTGGGTGGAAAGGAAGTATTCAAGGGTCGTGAGCCCTTCCCAGAAGTTGGAACGAATCGGAAGAGGGATGATGCGCCCGGAGGGGTCAGCCATAAGGCCACGCATCCCGGCCAGCTGACGTATGGTTTGAATTCCTCCTTTTGTGGCCCCTGATGTGGCCATGGCTCCAACGCTTTCGTAAGGGTTAAGTTCTTTGGCCACGGCCATGGAAACTTCTTCAGTCGCTCTAGTCCATAGTTCTACGCTCTTCATGTATTGTTCTTCTTCAGTGATTACGCCACGGCGGTACTGGCGGTTTATCTCTTCCACCTGGGCTTCTGTACGCCTTACAATCTCATCCTTTTCTCTGGGGATCTTTATATCGCTCATGGCTAAGGTGATGCCGCTGCGGGTAGCATACTTGAAGCCCAAGTCTTTGAGAGCATCCACCACCTGAGCTGTGGCGTGCATCCCCAGTTTCCTGTAGCACTCTGCCACCAGGTCATTGAGGGCTTTCTTGTCCATAACCTTGTTCTGGAAACGAAGTTCTTCGGGAAGGGCCACGTTAAATATGACCCGCCCAGGAGTGGTTTCTATGAGCTGAGGCGCCTGGTCCGGCGAAGGCTTCGCCAGCACTTTGATCTTGGCGTGGAGGTCCACAACCCCCGTTTCGTAAGCCAGGATTACTTCGTCAAAGTCGGCAAAGATTTTACCTTCACCCTTGACCCCTTCTTCCATCAAGGTCAGGTAATAGCAGCCCAGGACCATATCCTTGGTGGGACCGACGATGGGCTCTCCGCTGGCGGGCTTTAGGAGGTTAACGGAAGAAAGCATAAGTTCGCGCGCCTCTCTAACAGCCTCATCGGAAAGGGGCACATGGACTGCCATCTGGTCTCCGTCAAAGTCTGCGTTGAAGGCAGGGCAGACCAGAGGATGAATTCGGATGGCCTGCCCATCCACCAGCACTACCTCAAAGGCCTGGATACCCAGGCGGTGAAGGGTGGGAGCGCGGTTCAAGAGCACAGGCCTCTCCTTCACCACGCTTTCCAGGACATCCCACACGGCAGGGTCGCGGCGTTCTATCATCCTCTTAGCGCTCTTTATGTTGTGGGCGTGGTTTTCTTCTATGAGCTTGCGGATGACAAAGGGCTTGAAAAGTTCCAGAGCCATATCCCTGGGAAGGCCACACTGGTGAAGCTTGAGCTCAGGCCCCACCACAATTACCGAGCGGCCAGAGTAATCCACGCGCTTGCCCAGAAGGTTGCGGCGGAACCGTCCCTGCTTCCCTCTCAATATATCGGAAAGGCTGCGGAGGCCCCGTTTCCCAGCACCCACAAGGCCTGTAGGCTGACGGCGTCCGCTATCTATGAGGGCATCAACGGCCTCCTGAAGCATCCTTTTCTCGTTGCGAATGATGATCTCAGGAGCTCCCAGTTCCTTAAGTTTCTTCAGACGATTGTTGCGGTTTATAACCCTCCGGTAGAGGTCGTTGAGGTCGCTTGTGGCAAACCGCCCACCATCCAGAGGCACCATGGGCCTTAATTCTGGAGGTATAACAGGTAGCATAACCAGGATCATCCACTCGGGACGGTTGCCGCTCTTGCGGAGGGCTTCCACGATTTGAAGGCGCCTTATGGCTTTCTTGCGCCTTTGAGCCGAGCGGGTTGTGTTGATCTCATGCCTGAGCTCCCGGGCCATTTTGTCCAGGTCCAGGTTCTTGAGGATTTCGTAGAGGGCTTCCGCACCCATGCCAGCTTTGAAAACCGCCCCCCACTTTTCCCTGAGCTCCTGGTAACGAGCTTCGCTCAAAACCTGGGTTACCTGAAGGCTTCGGAGCTCCGCCATCTCCTGCTCATACTTGTCTATGATTTCAAAGATGGTATCCTCATAACGAGCCTTTACTGCGTCCTTCTCCCCCTCGGCCTTGCGGCTCAAAAATTCCTTTTCAGCTTCAGCCTGAAGCTTCAAATCCTCCTGGCGGCGTCTTATCCCTTCTTCCAGGAGGGATAGGCGTTCCTGAGCGGCCCGGTTCAGTCTCGTAAGGTGCTCTCTGGAGACCACCTCCCCCTCTTCCAGAAGGACCTCATCGCTCCAGGGGATCCGGATGGTTTCAGGGGAAGGCAAACCCATAAGGGCCTCCAGCCTCTCCTGAAGGGCTCGCCCCTGCTCAGCGATTTCGTCGCTCATGGAATAAAGGTGCTCTTCAAGCTCCTGAATCTGAGCTTTAATCTTACGGTTGATTTCCTCCAATTCCCTCTTCAACCTTCTATCTATTTCCTCAATTTGGGCGTTTATCTCCGCATCAATCTTTGCAAGGCGCGCAAGGCGCTCTTTCTCCAGGCGGTTGAGCGCACGGGCTCGGGCTTCTTCATCCACTTCAGTCACGATGTACTGGGCAAAATAAATAACCCTCTCCAAGTTGCGAGGAGAAAGGTCCAGAAGGAGACCAAGACGACTTGGGATCCCCCGCACATACCAGATGTGAGCTACAGGAGCCGCCAGCTCTATGTGGCCCATCCTTTCCCTTCGCACCTTGGATGGCGCCACTTCAACACCACACCGATCGCAAATTATGCCCTTGTATTTGACCTTTTTGTATTTCCCACACGCACACTCCCAATCTTTGATGGGACCAAAAATGCGCTCACAGAAGAGGCCATCTCTCTCTGGTTTGAGCGTCCGATAGTTTATAGTTTCGGGTTTGGTAACTTCTCCATAAGACCAGGAACGAATTTGCTCCGGAGAAGCCAGACTTATGCGCACTGCTATAATGTCATTGACTTCCATAAAAGCACCTCCTTATTTGCTCAGAAGCTTTCGAGCAAGATCAAAGCTTCCAAATCCAAGAGGAATGGGCTTTTCTTCCCGTTCCTCTTTGCCAAAGGTGTATTTATCTCCCTTAGCATCGTAAACTTCAACCGAGAGTCCCAGCGACTGAAGCTCTTTCACCAAAACTCTGAAAGATTCAGGCATCTCGGGCCCTGAAACCCTCTCACCCCTTACTATGGCTTCGTAAGTCTTAAGGCGGCCAGTGGTGTCATCAGATTTGACGGTGAGCATTTCCTGGAGGGTATGGGCGGCCCCATAAGCTTCCAGAGCCCAAACCTCCATTTCGCCAAACCTCTGGCCTCCGAACTGAGCTTTACCTCCAAGAGGCTGCTGGGTCACCAGGGAGTAAGGCCCAGTGGAGCGAGCATGAACCTTATCCTCCACCAGGTGGATGAGTTTCATGATCATCATAACTCCCACCGTGACCGGCTGATCGTAAGGTTCACCGGTTTTACCGTCATAGAGGATCATCTTGCCAGTAGTGGGAACAGGCTGTCCAGTAGCTTTGCTGACTTGTATAGCTTTCTCCATAAGTTTTTCTTCGGATACGCCTTCAAGGGGTGGATACTCGCCGGTGAGAGAGCCTATCCACTCCCGCAGGCAAACGAGCCTGGCCAGGCGGTCAGCTTCACGACGCGCCTCCAGAGGCCTCGGATCATCCTCAAAGACCAGGATAGCGTCGGGATCATAACCCCTTTCACGGAGCCATTCCTTGAGAGCACTCCGCCGGGCGTAATTCCAATCTTCCATAAGCTTCTCAGGGTCGTAGCGATCCCCAATCCACTCCACAAGGTATAGCCTACGGGCTTCTTCATCATCTTCAATATCTTGAGGGTTATACTCTATGGACTTGAGCCACTGCCAGGCTCTATCCGTTATTTCTTCCCACGCTTTATCTATTAGCCAGGCCCTCGCAAGCTCGGCAAAGACCTCATCCTGGTCGGCTCCATCAAAGACAGGGGTTATGGCTTTGAACCCCAGGCGATAAGCAGCCCACCCCAAGTGAGTTTCCAGAATCTGTCCCAGGTTCATACGAGCTGGCACACCTAAGGGGTTCAGTATAACCTCGATGGGGGTACCATCTGGAAGGAAAGGCATATCCTCTACAGGCACGATTTTGGAGATTACACCTTTGTTGCCGTGGCGGCCGGCCATTTTATCGCCTTCGGTGAGCTTACGGCGCTGAGCCACATAGACCTTAACGACTTTCTCAACTCCAGCCGGCAGGTCCCTGTATTGGTCCCGAGAGAACTCAGCCACCGAAATCACTACACCTCTCTCGCCATGGGGCATCCTCAAACTTGTATCCCTGACGTCTCTGGCCCTCTCGCCGAAAATAGCCCTAAGAAGCTTCTCCTCGGGGGAGAGCTCTGTTTCACCCTTGGGGGTAATCTTGCCCACCAGGATATCTCCCGGGCCTACCTGAGCTCCTATTCGGATTATACCGTTTTCATCCAGATCTCTGAGGACCTCCTCGCCCACGTTGGGGATATCCCTGGTGATTTCCTCAGGCCCGAGCTTTGTATCTACAGCTTCGGTTTCATATTCTTCTATGTGGATTGAAGTGTAAATATCTTCCTGGACAAGAGCCTCACTCACCAGGACAGCATCCTCGTAGTTGCCCCCCTCCCATGAGATAAAAGCCACCAGGACGTTCTGACCCAGAGCCAGCTCTCCATTCTGAGTTGAGCTGGAATCAGCCAGAACCTGTCCTTTCTTTACCTTTTGCCCCTTGCTCACTATGGGCCGCTGATCTATGCAAGTAGCCTGGTTAGAACGTTGATAACGCTTCAGGGGATATATCCGCAAACCCTTCTCCCCCTTTACCACTATCTGGGTAGAGGTAACACTCACTACTTCCCCATCCTCTTCCGCCAGGACAACCTGACCTGAATCTTTGGCTACGTAATATTCCATACCTGTAGAAACGAGGGGAGCCTCAGGTTTCACCAAAGGCACTGCCTGGCGTTGCATGTTGGATCCCATGAGAGCACGGTTGGCGTCATCGTGTTCCAGGAAGGGGATCAAGGAGGCGGACACACTTACAATCTGCTTGGGTGATACATCCATATAATCTACCTGATCCACAGGCCTAATGGCGAATTGCTGCATATGACGAACCGTAACCCTGTCCGTCAGGAAACGGCCTTTAGAATCCAGAGGAACTCCTGCCTGAGCAATGACGTACTGGTCCTCCTCATCAGCTGAGAGGTAGACGATTTCGTTGGTTACCACAGGCCTTATCTTTATCTCCCGATACTGCAGGCGACTTATCCTTTCAGCCAGCTCAGGAGTGATTTCAGTTCCAGCTTCGGCTATAAGTTCCCCTGTGGTCGGGTCAATGATCCTCTCCCTGAGGATATGGCCCACCAGGTCTTGAGGACGGTTAGGGACTTTGTTTAACACCTTACGGTAGGGGGTTTCCAGGAAACCGAAATCATTCACTCTGGCATAAGTAGCAAGACTTCCTATAAGACCGATGTTTGGCCCTTCAGGGGTCTCAATGGGGCATACACGGCCATAGTGGGAGTTATGGACGTCTCTGACTTCAAAGCCTGCCCTTTCCCGTTTCAGGCCACCAGGCCCCAGAGCTGAAACCCTGCGCTTATGAGTAAGTTCAGCCAGAGGGTTGGTCTGATCCATAAACTGGGACAGCTGGCTACCTCCAAAGAACTCCCTGAGGGCAGCGACAACCGGTCTTATGTTTATGAGGGATAGGGGGGTTACCTCTTCGGGCTCCTTTATACTCATCCTCTCCTTTATCGCCCTTTCCAGGCGCAGGAGCCCCACCCTCATCTGATTCTGAACAAGTTCACCTACAGTCCGGACCCTCCTGTTACCCAGGTGATCAATGTCGTCCTCGCTCTCCACCCCATTGTTAATGAGGATCATCTTCTCCACCACTTTCACCAGATCATCTCTGGTGAGGGTTCGGTGATCCAATGGTATATCGAGGCCGAGGCGCCGGTTAAGCTTGTAGCGCCCCATTTTACCCAGGTCGTAGCGGCGAGGGTTAAAGAAGAGAGCAATTAAATAATTGCGGGCATTCTCCGGGTTAGCTGGCTCCCCCGGCCGCATTCTCCTGTAAATCTCCACAAGGGCCTCTTCAGTGCTTTTGGTGGGATCAGCTTCTATGGTAGCCTTTATGTAAGAATGCTCAGGCATAGTGTCAATGCCTTCATAGAGAGCCAGCAGCTCCTCATCGGTTCCGTAACCCAGGGCTCTGAGAAGGACCGTAACAGGCAACTTTCGCTTGCGCTCAATCTTAACCGAGATCACATCCCGTTTGGAAGTTTCAAACTCCAGCCATGCTCCCCGGTTGGGAATAAGCTTGGCATAGCAAAGCAGCCTGCCGGTTGCCCTTTCTTCTTCTAAAGAGAAATAAACACCTGGAGAACGGAGAAGCTGATTTACCACGACCCTCTCGGCGCCGTTTATGATGAAAGTGCCCTTTTCGGTCATAAGAGGAAAATCGCCGAAGAAAATGCGTTGCTCTTGGATCTCTCCCGTCTCGTTGTTAACGAGGCGAACTTTCACCCACAAGGGCGCTGCATAGGTCAAATCCCGGAGCTTACATTCTTCTACGGTGTACTTTGGTTTGCCGAACTCATAATCCAGAAAGTGCAGTTCCAGGACTTTATTGTAACTCTGGATTGGTGAAATCTCTTCAAAGAGTTCTCTCAGCCCCTCCTCCTGGAACCAGCGGAAAGAATCCAGCTGAACCTGGATAAGATTTGGGAGAGGCAGGATTTCCTCTATTCGAGCATAATTTTTCCTGCCAGAGAGAATCAACTGCATGAATTAAACACCTCCTTCAAATTATAAAGGCCTAATTTAACTTCCAAAGGTGCAGGGGTCAGACAAGAAGCGGCTTCATTAACGGAGAAAACTTGTCACCCTTCCTCGGGCTTTCCCAGGAGACTATTACCCCTGCCTTAGCCATGCAATCTACTATTATATCACGATTTTTTTGCTTGTCAAATTTAGGGGAGGCTAAGAGAAAGAAAACGCCCAGATTCCACACCAGCAGGCGTCCCCATACAGCTCTTAGAGCCATGATTCCACCAAAAAGCCCCGCCGATAAATCCGAATAGGGTGGTCCAAGGGCTGCCCCAATCAATCTCATTTACCTCGGCGCCATCGTACAGGGAAAGAGATTCTCCAAAGATTCATCGGCAAGGATTTGCTGGGCAAGCCAGGCATTGAATTTTATCCGATAATGCACGGTGGAGAAATCAGGCACTTTCGGCATCAACTGCCTGGCTATGGCTTCTAACTTACGCCAGGAAAGACGATAGACACTAGCTATCTCGTATCAGCCTGCAATCTCACCATGCGGTAAAAGTGGTGTAGAAGAGGACGGATGTGGGAGGCCTTTGAGAAGCAGAGATAATAACCCACAGCATCGGTTAAGGGAATCAACTTGACAAATGCAGGTTGGTCCGGGGCTCTAAGGCCCTCCGCGGGAAAAAGCGCAGGTGGTTAATACCCCCACCGTTCTCAAGCGCCTTGGTTAATATGTTCCTGCTCTCCGATAAAGGTCTCCGTTAGGAGACCATTTTGCTAAGATTAAGGTTTAATGCTAAACTTAAAAGGCCTTTAAAAGTGCCAGGCTGGAGGTCGGCTATGGAAAAACTCAAAAGTTTCTATCAGAACCATCCTTTGCTTTCCCAATGGATAATACTGGCCATAGGAATGGTGATTATCCTGATCTTGGCCGCCAGAGACCAGGGCTTTAACCTCAAACAGTGGTTCGCACTAATTTCTGCCACTGTGATCCTGGCCGGATTGTGTGTGTGGATTATAAATTGGGAATAACTATGAAGGAGATATGCAATGCCAACCTTGCTTCTTCGCCACGCTGACCTTATCCTTCCCATGGATGACAATAGGACTCGCCTTTACGATGGCGCTATTTTGGTCCGGGATAATTTCATAGAAGCCATAGGCCCCACAAAGGATCTGCCCTCCACCGCAGACATAGTCATAGACGCCTCAGGCATGATTGTGCTGCCGGGCTTGGTCAACACCCACCACCATTTATACCAGACCCTCACCAGAGTTATCCCTGAGACCCAGAACGCCGAGTTATTCGATTGGCTTGTCTATCTTTATCCTATATGGGCCCGCCTCACGGGTGAAGCAGTCTACATAAGTGCTCTGATCGGGATGGCAGAGTTGCTCCTTTCAGGATGCACCACCACCACCGACCACCTTTACCTTTTCCCTAACGATGTTTCGCTGGATGATGAAATCAGAGCTGCCAGGGAGATAGGCATCAGGTTCCACCCTTGCCGCGGGAGCATGTCCCTGGGGCGATCTAAAGGCGGACTTCCCCCGGATGAAGTAGTTCAGAGTGAAGATGAAATTCTCGCTGATTGCGAAAGGCTTATAAACACTTACCACGACCCATCGCCGGGAGCTATGTGCCGCATAGCCCTGGCTCCCTGTTCTCCTTTTTCGGTAACCCCTGAACTTATGAGAGAGACAGCTCAAATGGCTCGACGTTACAATGCCATGCTTCACACTCACCTGGCTGAAACTCTTGATGAAGAGAACTTTTGCCTTGAAAAATACGGGATGCGCCCTCTGGATTACATGGCCAAGCTCGGCTGGCTTGGGGAAGATGTATGGTTCGTCCACGTAGTCCATGTGAATTCGGGGGATATAAAAGTCCTGGCCGAGACGGGCTCAGGGGTTGCCCACTGCCCCACGTCCAACATGCGCCTGGGGTCAGGAATATCCCCCATTGTGGAAATGCTCAAAGTAGGGGTAAAAGTAGGGCTGGCTGTTGACGGAAGCGCCTCCAACGATAGTTCCCACATGCTGGCGGAAGCTCGCCAGGCCCTCCTGCTTCAGAGAGTTCGCTACGGTGCCAGTTCCATAAGTGCTGAAGACGTATTGGAGTTAGCCACCAGAGGTGGGGCAAAAGTTCTGGGAAGGGACGATATTGGCTCCTTGGAGCCGGGCAAAGCCGCCGATTTCATTGGCATACGTCTGGAAAGGCTGGAATACGCCGGAGCTTCAGTCCACGATCCTGTAGCCTCTCTGATTTTCTGTTCCCCAGTAAAGGTTGATCTGGCCGTAGTCAACGGTAAGGTGGTGGTGGAAGATGGGAATCTTCTTACGGTTGACCTGGAAAAAATCGTGAGAAAACACAATTCAATAGCCAGGAAAATGGTTAGGGGCGAATGATGGGTAAGGGTGAACCGATACGTCTGATTCATTTTTCAGACCTTCATCTGGGCATAGAAAGCTATGGTCCGCTGGACCCTCAGACGGGGGTATCCCGCAGGGTGAAGGATTTCCTGGACAGGCTTGATGACTTAGTGAATTATGCCCTGGAGAGTGGAGCAGACGCTGTTTTATTCTGTGGTGATGCTTACAAAGGGCGCAACCCTCTGCCAATCTATGAAAGGGAACTCGCCTACAGAATAAAGAAACTGAGCGAGGCTGGCATCCCGGTAATTCTGGTAGGAGGTAATCACGATCTCCCGGAAAACATTCGCAAAGCAAGCTCATTAGATATATTTGTTGCTCTCAAAGTTCCTCATGTCTACGTCTTTCGCCGTCCGGGTGTCATGAGGCTGGAAACCAGGCGAGGGGCCTTTCAGGTGGCAGCTATGCCTTATCCGCCTCGTGCCCTCATACGCACCCTTGAGGAGGAAAAAGGAGAGCAGGAGTTTTTAATAGAAGAAGAAATTCAAAACCTCGCTCGCCAGGTTGATCCCGAAATCCCTTCGGTATTGGCCGGGCACTTTGGAGTTATTGGGGCAAGGTCTGGTTCGGAAAAGATGATAATTCTCGGCGAAGATTTTAAGGTCTCCAAGAGCGCTCTCCTTGCCGGCCCGTGGGATTATGTAGCTCTCGGCCACATCCACTGCTTTCAAAACTTAAACCCTGGAGAATATCCTCCCATAATCTATTCGGGGAGCCTGGAGCGGGTGGACTTCAGCGAAGAGAAGGAACGGAAAGGCTTTGTGGAAGTTTTTCTCATGAAAGGCGAAACTTCCTGGAACTTCATTCCGGTAAAAGCCCGTCCTTTCCTGACCATTGAGGTTGATGTGCGGGGCGAACAGGAACCGGAAAAAGCTCTCTTTAACAAACTAATGGCCTATCGTGAAAAGGCAGAAAGAGCCGTGGTAAGGGTTAGAGTTATAATGCGCGAATGGCAGAAGGTGAATGAGGAAAAGGTCCGGGAAATTCTGAGCAACTGCTACCACCTTGCTAAAATTGAAATGGAAGTGGAAAGAGTTCCCCGCTGGCGCTTGGGCTCCGAAGCGGTAGAATCCCTCGACTGGAAAGAGCTTTTGGAGCGACATTTTAAGGCCAAAAAGCTGCCCCGGGAGGATATAGAGCTTCTCCTCAAATATGCCGAAAAACTCTTCCAGGAGGTTGAAGAATGATCCTCGGCATTATGGGAAGTCCAAGGCGAGGAGGCAACAGTGAGATTTTGCTGGACCAGGCTCTTGCTGGAGCCAGAAGCGCCGGAGCCGATACTGAGAAGGTCGTCCTGGGCCTCCTGAATATCCAGGGATGCACCCACTGCAGCGGCTGTTGGGATACCGGAGAATGCATTATTGAGGATGATATGGGGCTTTTCTACCGGAAATTCAGGGAAATGGAAGCTATCATCGTAGCTGCACCGCTCTATTTCCTCGGCCCTCCAGCTCAGCTAAAGGCAGTCATTGATAGATGTGAAGTCTTCTGGGTCCTTAAAACCCGCTTCAATATTAGTGCATCTCCAACAGGGAAAAAGCGCCCCGGCGCTTTCATATCAGTGGCCGGGGCACCGGGCAAACCCGATACTTTTGACCCTTCCCGCCGGATAATTCGGGCTTTCTTCAGCACTATTGATGTGGCTTATTCCGCTGAACTATTCTTCACAGAGGTAGAGGAACCAGGGAAGATCCGCGCCCATCCAACAGCCTTAGCAGAAGCCTACACCCTCGGGGTCAGAATAGCCCGAAGCCTTTAGGGATAAGAGAAACTTTCCCCGGGTTTGAGGACAATCCCCCGCGCTCTAGTCTCTTCCTCCACCGCTCTCACAAAAGCATGGGGGTCCTGCTTTATTACATCAAAAGTGTCGTAATGCATGGGGATAACGATTTTGGGCTCCAGAAGTTTAACGGCCCTGAGAGCATCATCCGGCCCCATAGTGAAGTTGTCCCCTATGGGTAGTAAAGCTATGTCTATACCCTCTTCCCCGATCAGTTTCATCTCATAGGTCAGGCCCGTATCACCGGCATGGTAAATTTTTACTCCTTCCATGTAGATGAGGAAGCCACAAGGGTTTCCACCGTAGCTTCCGTCGGGAAGGGAGGAACCATGGAAAGCTGGGGTAAGCTTTACCCGCCCGAAAGGGAAATTCCAGCCGCCTCCTATGTGAAGGGGGTGAGCATTAACCCCCTGGCTCTGGCAGTAAGAGGCAATTTCAAAATTGGAAATCACAGTGGCGTTATTCCGGCGTGCCACCTCTATCGCATCTCCTAGGTGGTCGCCATGGCCATGGCTTACCAGAACATACTGAACCTTAATGCCTTCAGGCCCTGAAGGAGCCATCGGATTTCCAGTAATGAAGGGGTCTATAATGAGGGAGGTCCCGGCTCCTTCTATAACGAAACACGCATGCCCGTAAAAGGTTAACTTAACCCCCATATTTCCACCTCCGTGCATTTTCTGAATTTATAACACAAAGAGCCCTGAAAAAGATGCTGGGGCCACTTCATGGGCAAGGTCTCTGCCCCCTTATATTCAGAGGCTTCGGAAGGACTCAGTCTTCCCCTATGACTTTGAAACTGCGCACCTCACCACTTTCCCACCCTTCGAGGGACTG
>JANXAG010000041.1 GCA_025062375.1 Anaerolineae bacterium
CCTTGGACCCCCGATTTTTCCCGCCCTCGCGGGCTTGAGGTCTGCCAGGGTTTAGGGTTCCACTCGTGGGCGGGATGCAGGGGGTGGCTGATAGCTCCCTTTTTGAGGTTTCTGGGGGCACATTCTTCAGGTCCCGGAGGAGGGAGCTTCCCCCTACCTCCCGGTAATCACCCTTGCAAATTGATGTCAGAAAACGGGGCCAACTTCTAATGCCTTTTCCAGAAGCGCAGAATATTCCTTGAACGAAAGTCTCTTGAGGGCTTCTTCCGGGGTAAGGAGAAAGGCATCATGTTCTGCGTGGCTTTCCCATTCAACTGTTGGCTCCAGAACATGGGCCAGGAAAATTTCTACCTGATATTCCTTCCCATCATAGAAATAGTGCACTTCTCCCACCTTCCTTTTTAGCTCCACTCTGAGGCCCAGCTCTTCAGAAACCTCGCGAACGGCTGTCTCCTCCGGTCTTTCTCCTTCTTCTATATGTCCTTTGGGGAAAAGCCAGTGGCCATTTTTGTTTTTCCTGAGCACCACATTTTTTCCCCAGAACACAATAGCTCCTGCTTCTCTTATGGGCTCACTCACTTTTAGTCCTCTCCTACCTGTAACTGGGGAAGTTCTGCAAGGCCTTCCTTTATAGCCTGCAGAATACCTCCCTCTACCGCTTTCTTGGCAACCTTTATTGCATTTTTAATGGCTACCGCATCAGAGCGCCCGTGAGCTATTACCACTACTCCGTCTACTCCTAAAAGCGCTCCCCCACCGTATTCCCGGTAATCGAGGCGTTTGGCTACGGCCTTGAAAGCAGGTTTAGCCAGCAGGCTCCCCAAAACGGCTAATGGTCGCTTTTTTATCTCTTCCTTTATTATCCCCATGAGAGCCATAGCCAGACCTTCTGAAAGCTTCACCACCACGTTACCTGTAAACCCATCGCTTACCACCACATCCGCCATCCCGGTAGGTATATCTTTGCCTTCCACATTTCCTATGAAATTTAAGCCACTGGTCTTGAGAAGCTGATGGGCCTCCTGGACCACCACCGTACCCTTGGTTTCTTCCTCTCCATTGGAAAGAAGACCTATGCGCGGATTCTTTATCCCCATGACTCTTTCCGCATACACGTGGCCCATTAAGGCAAATTGAAGCAAATATTCGGGCTTACAATCAGTATTGGCTCCCACATCTATGAGGAAACAAAAGCCTCTGGTCGTGGGATAGGGGGTAGCAAGGGCAGGCCTCTTTATACCCTTTATTCTCCCCAGGTGGAAAATGGCAGCGGCCAGAACTCCTCCTGAGTTCCCGGCTGATACAAAGGCATCGGCTTCCCCGCGTTTCAGCATTTTCATCCCCACCACCATGGATGAATCAGGCTTGGATTTGACAGCAACGGCTGGATGTTCATGCATTTCTATAACTTGAGAGGCATGGACTATAGGAAGCGATAGGTTCCGTGTATCGTATTTGGCAAGTTCCGTCCGGATGGCTTCTTCTCTGCCCACCAGGATAACTTCCACTCCAAGTTCCCGGGCAGCCATAACTGCCCCCTCTACCGCTACTGGTGGGGCATAATCTCCGCCCATAGCATCAAGAATTATGCGCATGATGGACCTCCTTATCGTTTTACAAGGATAAACACCAGATCATTGACATTGGTATTGGTGGGCCCCGTTACGAGCAAATCACCGAGAGCTTTGAAAAACGTATACGAATCGTTATCCTGAAGGTAAGCCAGTGGGGAAAGCCCTTTTTCCAAACCCCTCCTTACCGTTGTCCCATCCACTATGGCGCCTGCGGCATCGGTGGGGCCATCAGTTCCGTCAGTGGCTAAAGTTACAATGGTGATTTCATCCCAGCCTTCAAGGGCTATCGCCGCAGCCAGAGCCAATTCCTGATTTCTGCCGCCTTTCCCCTTCCCCTTAATGGTTACTGTTGTCTCACCTCCCAGGATAAGGCAGGCCGGCGGCGGTATAGGGATTCCTCTGAGAGCTATCTCTTTCCCCAAAGCTGCCACAGCTTTTCCGATCTCCCTTGCTTCTCCCTCCAAGAAAGTGGTGAGAAGCAGAGCATTGAAGCCCCATCGTCTGGCTTCCTCCAGAGCCGCAGTGGCAGCTATGTAGTTATCGGCTATTATAACGTTCTGGACCCGGTCAAATACAGGGTCACCAGGTTTGGGGGTTTCAGGAATTTCTCCCTTCATGCCCCTCTGAAGTCTCTCCACAATGCTCTGGGGCATCTCAGTTAAGATCCCATATTTTTCCAGAACCTTCCATGCATCGGAGAAAGTGGTTGGGTCGGGAGCGGTTGGGCCTGAGGCGATGGTATCCAGCGGACTTCCCACCACATCGGATAGAATTAAGCTTATGATAGTGGCAGGATACGCTGCTTTGGCCAGTTGTCCTCCTTTTATGGCGGAGATATGTTTGCGCAAGGCGTTCATTTCGTTTATAGTAGCTCCGCATCTCAAAAGGAGAGAAGTGGCTAATTTTTTATCTTCCAAGGTTATGCCTTCTGCTGGCAGGGGCATAAGGGCTGAGCCTCCTCCAGAAATGAGAGTAATAACCATATCCCTTTCTCCAAGTCCGGAGACCATCTCCATAATCTTTTTCGCCCCCTCAAATCCTGCCTCGTTTGGAGTTGGGTGTCCGGCCTGATTGATGTAAATACGGGCTGGAAACGGTTCAAGTATGTAACCTTCCTTTACGTTAACCCAGCCGCCAGTGATACGTTCCCCTAAAACCTCCTCAACGGCAGCGGCCATGGGAGCCCCAGCTTTGCCCCCACCCACTACTATTATGCGCTGAAAGTAAGAAAGGTCGTAAATTCTATCGGCAACTATGAGTTTATCGTTCTCCCTTTTAACCACTTTGCGTATAGCCTCAGCGGGGTCAACAGCTTTAAGGGCTGCATTTATTATGGCCTTTATTTCCTCTTTACCCACTTTGGCCCCTCCTTTTCCACCCATGTTTTTAGCACCCTCCCCACAATTTCCAGACTTTCAGGGCTGACCTTATCCGGGGTATCCTCTGAAGTGTGCCAGTAAGGGTAGTCAAAATCAATGACCAGGGCCGATGGGATACCTCTGAGGGCGAAGGGCAGGTGGTCATCAATGATTCTGTACTTGACCTGCGGGATGAAATATTCAGAAAAACCAAGGCTTCGGGCTATACCCCAGATGCTCTCAGTGAGGGTCTTATCCGAATTAGCCTCCTGATAGATTTTCAGATCTTTGTCCCCAATCATATCTGCTACAATTACGGCTTTGAGGTTGAGTTCCATCTGGGAGGCAAAAGAGGCGCCCACCGAGAAAGGCCATCCATCAATGTTACCCATATCCTCGGCATCAAAAAAAGCGAGCCAGATCCGGAAATCCTGCGGTTCTCTCAGGATTCGGGCCATCTCAAGAAGTAAAGCAGTGCCGCTATTTCCGTCGTTGGCACCGGGTACGGGTAGATGCTGCAACTCGGGTGGATTGCGGTCGGATATGGGACGAGTATCATAGTGGGTTCCAAGCAATATTCCAGGGCCATCTCCCTTGTAAGCCAGGATGTTGTAGCCCCGGACTTCTTTGTATACAAAGGGAACCAATTGAACTTGCCAGTTTTGGGTTCTAAGCCAATGGGCAATGTAATCTCTAATCTGTTCCTGTTCCCTAGTTCCAGTCGGGTGTGGGCCGATGCCGCTCAGGTAAAAGAGGTGCTGCATAGATTTGGCGCCAGAAAAATCGCCAGTGTTGCAAGCCACGAGAAGGAGAAGGAGGCAAAAAAGCCCGAAGTTTCTTCGCATAGCGAAAAAGGCTTGAGCAAGCTTTTTGAACAAATTTGAAAGTTCCTGAAAATAGCGCCTATTTTGGCTATGCGAAGGAATTGTGGGAAATTTCATTTCACATCCTGCGAATTTCTAATCTTTCAAAATCCCTTGGGAAGTCATGAAAGCTTCTAAATCCTTAAGGGCTCTCTCACTATAGGCCAGATAGCGCGCCGGCTTTCTCTTTATTTTCCGCTCCAAAGGCGGCAACAGTCCAAAGTTCGCTTTCATGGGCTGAAAGTCTTTTATACGCGGATCTGTTATGTAATGACAAAGCGCCCCTATCATGGTGGTCGGAGGAAAAACCAGTAGCTCCTTTCCCTTTAGCAATCTGGCCATATTCAGCCCTGCTACAAGCCCTGTAGCTGTTGAACCTACATAACCCTCACTGCCGGTTATCTGACCAGCAAAGAACAAATCATGCCTGCGGCGGAATTGAAGGGTTGGAAACAATAATTTCGGAGAATTTATGAACGTATTGCGATGCATCTGTCCGTACCGTACGAATTCGGCTTTCTCAAGGCCTGGAATAAGCCTGAAAACCCTCTCCTGCTCACCCCATTTCAGGTTTGTCTGAAAACCCACCAGATTATATAACGTGCCAGCAGCATCGTCCTGACGAAGTTGAACCACAGCGTAAGGCTGCTTGCCAGTCCTCGGATCTACAAGCCCCACCGGACGCAATGGGCCAAAGGCCAGAGCTTCTCTTCCTCGCCTGGCTATCACCTCTATAGGAAGGCATGCTTCAAAGAATTTCGGATCCTCCCTTTCAAAATCCCTGAGCTCAATGGTTTCAGCCTGCAAAAGAGCATCCACAAAGCGGTAATACTCCTCCTCTGTCATCGGGCAATTTATGTAATCTTCTCCGCCCCTGCCGTAACGGGAAGCCCGGAAGGCTTTGCTCATGTCTATGGATTCGTAGGTTATTATTGGAGCCATGGCATCGTAAAAGTAAAGATACTCCTCTCCGATCAATTCTCGAAGGCGAGCAGCAAGTATATCAGAGGTCAGCGGGCCAGTGGCTACTATTACCGGCCCTGATGGTATTTCCGTCACTTCCTCCCGTATGACTTTGATATTGGGATGCGATTCTATTCGCTCTGTGACCAGGCGAGCAAAATCATCTCTGGAAACTGCCAAGCTCCCCCCTGCCGGGACTCTCGTCTCATAAGCGCAGGAAAGGATGAGAGAACCCAGACGACGCAGTTCCTCTTTGAGAAGCCCTAAGGGTTTATCTAAGGGTTCTGCTCCGAGAGAGTTGCTGCAAACTAGCTCCGCCAAAAACCCAGTGCGATGAGCTGGCGTTAGCTTGAAAGGGCGCATCTCATAAAGATATACTTTGAATCCTCTCTCCGCCAGCTGCCAGGCCGCTTCAGATCCAGCAAGCCCGCCCCCAATCACCACTACATCGCCCATTCTCACTCCTTTTCAACAATCTTTATGTGAAGTTCAGCCAACTGCCGCTCAGTAATGGGAGCTGGGGCAGAAAACAGCAGATCCATCGCCGTCTGAGTTTTAGGGAAAGCTATCACTTCTCGTATAGAACTCTCGCCCCGCAAGAGCATCACCAGGCGATCCACTCCCAGCGCTATGCCTCCGTGTGGAGGGGCTCCAAATTCAAAGGCTTCCAGCAGGTGACCAAACTGCGCTCTTGCTTCTTCATCAGAAAGACCGATAAGCCGGAAAATTTTCTCTTGAAGGGGACGATGGTGAATCCTTATGCTTCCTCCGCCAATTTCCCAGCCATTGCACACGATATCATAGGCTTTAGCCCGCACACTTCCCGGCGCCGTATCCAGCAAAGGTATATCTTCGTCAACTGGGGCAGTAAAGGGATGGTGTACGGGATCCCAGCGGCCTTCCTCTTCGTTCCAGGCTAACAGTGGAAAATCCAGAACCCAGGCGAAAGCCAACTCATTCTCATCCACAAGGCCTGCTGATCTTCCTACATAGAGCCTCAGTCTCCCCATTATGTCAAGAGCTCTCTCGGGATTGTCGGCTACGAAGATGATACCATCGCCTGACAAAGCTTCAGCCATAGAAGCAATCGCCTCAAGCTGACCGGGGGTGAAATAACGGGCTATTGAGGACTTTATTCCCTCGTCCGTCAAGGCCATCCAGATAAGCCCCCCTGCTCCGAATTCTCTGGCTTTGGCGGCCAGATCATCCCATTGCTTTCGGGAATAATTAGCACCACCGGGAACCCTTAATCCCTTAACTTTACCCCCACCCTCTATCACTTCCCGAAAAACACTAAACTCACCTGCCGCCGCTATTTCAGTTATGTCAAATATTGGTAATTCAAAGCGAAGATCAGGCTTATCAGAACCGTACCGTTCCATAGCTTCGCTGTAAGGCAACCGGGGGAAGGGTTCAAACTTGAGCTTTTTATCGGTTAAAGTTTTGACAAGTGAAATCAGGAGGTCTTCAATCACCTGCAGGACATCTTCGCGATCTACAAAGGACATCTCCAGGTCCAACTGGGTAAACTCGGGTTGCCGGTCAGCTCTCAGGTCCTCATCTCGGAAACAGCGAGCGATCTGGAAATATTTTTCAAAGCCCGCCACCATCAGGATTTGCTTTAGTTGCTGTGGGGATTGGGGAAGAGCGTAGAATTTTCCGGGGTGAACACGGCTCGGCACCACGTAATCTCTGGCCCCCTCCGGAGTGCTACGGATGAGAATTGGGGTCTCAATCTCTATAAAGCCCCTGGCATCCATGAAATCCCGGATGAACTTCACCACTTTGTGGCGGAAAATTATGTTTCCCTTCATCCTCTCCCGACGGAGATCAAGGTAACGATATCTGAGGCGGAGAGCCTCATCCACTTCTTCTTCCCGCTCAATGTAGAAAGGTGGAGTTCGGGAGGGATTAAGAATCTTGGCCTCTTTAGCTATAACCTCAATCTCGCCGGTGGAAAGATTGGGATTTTCCATCCCCGGGGGCCTTTCCTTGACCACTCCTTTTACCCACAGAACATACTCATTGCGAGCTTCATCAGCAACTTTATAGGCTTCGGGGGCCTCGGCAGGGTTGAAAACTACCTGGACTATTCCTTCTCGGTCCCTAAGGTCAATGAAGATGAGCCCTCCATGGTGGCGACGCCGATGCACCCATCCTGCCAGTTTCACTTCCTTTCCCACGTGCTCTTTGCGCAAAAGACCACAGTAGTAGTCTTTCAGCACTTTTAACCTCCTTCAACCCGTATTTGTTTTAAAGCCTTTATATCGCCAGCTCCGGTGCAGAACATAGCAATGCGAAAGCTATGCAATATTTCCCAGGCTTTTTCCCGGACAGCCTCTACAGACAAAACGGCAGGCTTGAGGAAAGGTGCCGCTATCCCAACAAGATCCGCTCCCAGAGCTATGGCCTTAGCTGCATCAACCCCCGTCCTTATCCCTCCACTGGCGATGAGGGGAAAGTCCGGCAAAACCTCACGAACACCTCTTATGGCTTCAGCTGTAGGAATCCCCCAATTGGAGAAAGCCAGGGCTACGTTTTTGAGGCTTTCCTGCCCAATGCGATGCATTTCTATGAGACTCCAACAGGTTCCTCCTGCTCCTGCTACATCAATAGCTGCAACCCCTGCTTCTACCAACTTCAACGCTACCTGCGGGTTTATACCCCACCCTACTTCTTTGACCACAACAGGCACCTCCAAAGCTGTGCAAACCTTTTCAATTTTGCGGAGTAATCCGGAAAAATTCGTATTCCCTTCAGGCTGAAGGGCTTCTTGAAGGGGGTTAAGGTGCAAGACGAGAGCATCGGCTTCTATCATTTCTACTGCTCTGCGGCACTCCTCTACTCCGTAACTGTAGTTTAGCTGGACAGCCCCCAGGTTGGCCATCAAAAGGATATCGGGGGCTATGTCTCGCACTTTGTAGGAATCAACCCAGCGCGAATCCTCCAGAGCGACTCTCTGGGAACCGACCCCCATAGCCCAGCCAAACTCCTGAGCCACAGCCGCCAAATTGCGATTTATCCTCCCTGCCTCCTCTGTACCTCCGGTCATGGGTGAAATGAGAAAAGGTGCTTTCAGCTTTTTGCCCAAGAACTGCGTGGATGTGTCAACTTCCGCCAGGTTTAATTCAGGAAGAGCGCAGTGGGGGAGGCGATATCTTTCAAATTCTGTTGTTAAAGTTCTAAACTCCACGTCCTTTTCCAGAGCAATCCTGAGGTGTTCGCTTTTCCTGCGGTTAGAGGCCATTAATAAGCACTCCTGTCGGAGAAGATGCGCACGATGGTTTTCAAGATAATCTTTATATCAAGCCAGAGGGACCAGTTCTCAATGTACCAGAGGTCATATTTGGTCCTCTCAGCGATGGAGGTGTCTCCTCTGAGGCCATGGATTTGAGCCCAGCCGGTTATTCCGGCCTTCTCCCGATGGCGCTCCATATATCGGGGGATACTGCGCCGGAACTGCTCCACGTAATAGGGCTGTTCAGGCCTTGGCCCCACCAGACTCATATGGCCCAGGAGCACATTTATGAACTGAGGAAGTTCATCCAAGGAGTAACGCCTTAGAAATGCACCCAGCCTGGTGCGCCTTGGATCGTCAGGTGTAGTCCAGCCGGGGCCGTTGGCATCGGCACCCTGACGCATGGAACGGAATTTGAGCATAGGGAAAGGTTTAGCGTCAAGTCCCATCCTCTCCTGAACGTAGAAGACAGGCCCAGGGGAGTCAAGTTTTATGAGAATGGCTATAAGGAGCATGAGGGGTGAAAGGAGTATCAGAGCTATGGAGGCTCCCACTATGTCCATTGCCCTTTTGAGAGCAAGCTTCCATCCCCTCATAGCCGTGTCTCTCACGGTGATAAGAGGAAGGCCGTCCAGGTCTCCTATGCTAACCTCTGAAGCTATAATCTGGAATACATCGGGAAAGACCTTTATAGCTGTGGAGCTCCTGTCGCACATCCCTATTATTGAAAGGAGCTGGGAGTGATCAGCTTCGGGCATGGCGATTATGACTTCGTCCACTGCCTCCTGGCTGATGATAGTGGGAAGATCGTTGATTTTCCCCAGAACTGGCACGCCCATAACCTGACCACTGAAGTTATCGTCTACGAATCCCACTACCCTGTAGCCGAGGCTTGGGGAACGCATTATTTTTTGCAGTATTATTCGCCCTACTTCTCCCGCCCCTACAATCAGGACTCTGGAAACCCCCACCCCTCTGGCATAAGCGGAACGTTGCCACCTGTGATGCAGAGTCCTGCCCACAAAGGTGAAGATTATGGTAAGAAGCCAGGCGTAGACCATCATCAAACGGGAATAGTCCAGTTCGTTTTTGAAAAGGAGGGAAAAGAAAGCAATAGCTATAAGGGTGCCTATGGAAGAGGCAGCGGTTAGCTTGGAAAATTCGTCTATGTGCGAGAAAGTCCTGCGGCGGTGGTAAAGGCGAGCGAAGAAGAAAGTGATCAAAAGGGTAACCACATAGACCCCAGCCATTCCAAGGTAAGGAGTAAAGGAATAGGGGAGGTTCTGATGGGCGGTGAGGAGACGAAGTTTGTAGGCCAGGTAAAAGGCCAAGGCTATTAAGACGGCATCTAAAGCCGCAAGACTTGCACGAAAGAAAAAAGCAGGGTTTTTCATAAGACCTTGCTTATCCCCCACCACAGGTAAATTCCTGCCTTAACCAGTTTGTCCAGCCACCATGGAGTTTGGGAGGCATAGTGCTTGCGATAAAATATAAGCATTGCTCGGAAGAATTCATCGCGGGCTCTGGGATTTTTCTGGCTTGAAACCTTCTTGTAGTGAAGCACTGTTACTCCCGGATAATAGTATACCTTCCATCCGGCCCTTTTTATCCTCAGGGCCCAATCCAGGTCCTCTCCGTAAAGAAAAAAGGCCTCATCCAGAAGGCCAGCATCGGCAATGGCTTCTCTGCGGACCATCATGAAGGCCCCCACCACTGAATCCACTTCGGCTGTTTTGTCGGGATCCAGATAGGTGAGATTGTAGCGGGCGAAGCGTGGATGTCGAGGGAATAGTTTGCTGAGGCCTATCATCCTGTAAAAGGCTACTTCAGGGGTAGGAAAAGAGCGACGACAGGCCAGGTCCAAACTTCCATCCTGACGGATTAGTTTGGGGCCAGCTATGCCAGCCTGGGGATGAGAATCCATAAATTGCACCATACCCGCCAGAGCCCCCGGGGGCAAAACGGTATCGGGGTTTAAAAGGAGAGCATAACGAGGAGCATCTGGAGAGGGAGCGCCGGGGTCAAAACCTAAAGCCCTGAGGCCAAGGTTATTGGCATAAGCATATCCACCGTTAAAGGGGCTGCATATCAGCAGGACCTGAGGGAACTCTTTCCTAACCATGTCGGCACTCCCATCCCCGGAACCATTGTCCACCACGCACACCTGGAAAGAGACCCCACGATTCTCTAAGAGGGAGAGCAAACAGTCTTTAAGAAGGTCTCTGGTGTTGTAGTTTACGATTATTACCCCCACATCCACCATGGCCCTCACCATTGCCTTTTATTTTAACACAAAAGCTTTGCCTCCGCAAAGGCTTCCTGGTATAATTTTCGGGGGGATTGGAGCATGGACCCGAGGAGGATACGAAATTTTTGCATAATAGCTCACATAGACCATGGAAAATCAACGCTGGCGGACCGTTTCCTGGAGATAACGGGGACGGTAGATCCACGCCAGATGCGAGAACAGTTCCTGGACCAGATGGACATTGAACGGGAGAAAGGGGTAACCATCAAGGCTTCAGCTGTCAGGATGCTTTACAGGGCTTATGATTCTGAAATTTATGAGCTTAACTTGATTGACACCCCAGGCCACGTGGATTTCTCCTACGAAGTCAGCAGGGCGCTGGCGGCCTGCGAAGGGGCCATACTGGTGGTAGACGCCTCTCAAGGGATAGAGGCCCAGACCGTCGCTAACCTATACATGGCTCTGGAGCATGATTTGACTATAATTCCTGTTGTCAATAAAATAGACCTTCCCAATGCCAGGCCTGAAGAGGTCGCTCAGGAATTAGAAGACCTTCTCGGAATTCCGGCGGAAGAGGTGATAATGGTTTCAGCAAAAGAAGGCATAAATGTCAGAGAAGTGCTGGAAGCAGTGGTCAAGAAAATTCCACCTCCAAAAGGTTACTTGCGCCAGCCTTTGAGAGCTCTAATTTTTGACTCCCATTACGATCCTTACAAAGGCGTTATAGCCTATGTAAGGGTAGTGGACGGCGAGATAACCCCAGACTCTCCCCTTATGCTCATGTCTTCCGGGGAAAAATTTGAGCCTATGGAGATAGGTTACTTTTCACCGTGGATGACTTCCACCGAACGGCTTGTGGCAGGGGAAGTGGGATATGTAGCCACAGGCTTGAAAAGCGTTAAAGAGTGCTCCGTAGGGGATACTATCACCTGGGCGCGCAATCCCGCCGATAAGCCCCTCCCTGGCTATAAGAAACCCAAACCCATGGTTTTTGCTGGTTTTTATCCCGCGGAAGGAGAAGATTTTAGCCTTTTGAGAGAAGCTCTGGAGAAGCTTCAGCTCAATGATGCCTCCCTTTTCTTTGAACCGGAGGAATCAGCCGCTCTGGGCCCGGGTTTCAGGTGCGGTTTCCTGGGCCTTTTCCACATGGAAATAGTCCAGGAGAGACTGGAAAGGGAATTCGGGTTAGATCTGGTTGCCACCGCCCCAAACGTTGAATACGAGGTGGTGAAGCGCAATGGCGAGGTCATCCAGGTGGATAACCCCGCCCGTTTCCCCCCGGAATCGGATATAGAAGAAATCCGGGAACCCTGGATGAAAGTTCAGATCTTCACCCCTTCAGAGTATATAGGCCCGGTCATGGAGCTGGTGACGAAGAGAAGGGGGAAATTTGTAAGGATGGATTACTTAGATCCCAGGCGGGTCATGCTCCTTTATGAGATGCCCCTGGCCGAAATGATTACGGATTTTTACGATCGCCTCAAGTCTGTAACCAGAGGTTACGCCTCTCTGGATTACTCCTTCCTGGAATACCGGCCCGATAATCTGGTAAAGCTGAGCATCCTTGTGCACGGCCAGCCTGTAGATGCTCTATCTGTTGTAGTGCATCGGGATGATGCCTACAGGCGGGGAAAGGTTCTGGTAGAAAAACTTAAGGAAGTTATCCCGCGCCAGCTGTTTTCTGTAGCCATTCAGGCTGCCATTGGCAAGAGGGTTGTGGCCAGAGCCGATATTCCTGCCCTCAAGAAGAATGTGCTGGCCAAATGCTACGGCGGCGATGTAACCCGTAAGCGCAAGCTTCTGGAACGTCAAAAAGAGGGGAAAAAGCGGCTGAAACAGATAGGCCGGGTCCAGGTTCCTCAGGAAGCATTCCTCACACTCCTCAAAGTGGAGGAGGATTGAAAGTTGGTTTACCACCGGCCTTTACTGCTGGCCTTTGCAGCAAGCTTTTTCTTCTTTTTAAGTTTTCAGAGCCTTTTTTCCACTTTCCCCATCTTCGTCCAGGGCTTGGGTGGAGAAGCAGCTTTTATTGGAGCAACTCAGGGCTCTTTCGCCTTAACCGCCATCCTCTTCCGCCCCCTGGCCGGGTGGGTCTCTGACCGGATGGGAAGGCGGGTCGGCCTGATATTGGGCAGTGCTATTTTCACTCTGAGCATGCTTCTTTACTGCTTTGTCAGGGACCTTAAGAGCTTGCTCTTTCTGCGGGCCTTTCACGGAACCGGCATCGCCTTCTTCACTACAGCTTTTGCCGCTTTTGTTTCCGATCTCGCTCCCTCTGAAAAAAGGGGGGAAATAATGGGCATAGGATGGATGTCCATCCCCATTTCCCTCCTTCTGGCCCCGCTTTTGGGCGATTTTCTGGCCTTGGGGGGCAATTTCCCGAGACTTTTCCTGGCCGGCGCTGGCTTCGGAGCCCTTTCCCTGACTTTGACCCTGGCTTTACCGGAAACCCTTAAAAGTTCTCACCAGGCCCAAACCCCGTCACCTGTGTCAGACATAGCCGCTTTAGTTCTCCTCACAGGAGCTCTTGGAGTTTCTTACGGAGCTATTATTTCTTTTCTTCCGGTATTCCTGGATGAAAAGGGCCTCGGGCCGAGCGGTTTCTTTTTCTCCCTTTTTTCCTCCATCCTTATACCATCCATGATTTTAGGGGGAAGGCTTTCCGATAGAGCTGGCCGCATCAGAGTGGCAACCCCCGCCCTGGCCCTTGTAACCCTGGCGCTGGCCTTTTTCCCTTTAATTCAATCGCATGTTCTTCTCGCCCTTTTAGCTTTAACTTATGGATTAGGATACGGAACGCTACGCACCACCATTGACGCTTTTATATTGGACAGAGTTCT
The DNA here is from genome assembly GCA_025062375.1 of Anaerolineae bacterium. Lineage (NCBI taxonomy): Bacteria > Bacillati > Chloroflexota > Anaerolineae > Anaerolineae bacterium. Next base: position 13,085 of record JANXAG010000041.1, read on the forward strand.
GCCTACGGCGCGGGGAAAGGCTCTCGGTCTAAATTACGCAGGGTTTGATGCAGGGATAGGCTTCGGCTCACTGCTCTTAGGCTTTCTGGCTCAGAAATATGGATATGGTTCGGTCTATGTCGCCTCCGCCACCGCTGTAATCATGGCAGCGGCAATCTTTCTATGGGAGGTCTCAAAGTGGTAAGGAAAGCCTTAAAGTTTGCGGTTTTCCTTATAGCAATCTTGGCTATGTTAGTGGTAGCTGTGGTGCCCATTGTTGCGCTTGTGGGGATATTTTCTTCACCCATTTCTTCCGAGAAAATTCATATCAAGCTGGGTTCCCCTGCAGAGCTTTACTACGGTTTGTATCTCTGGCTTCACAGAGATGAAGTCAATAAACCCTTCATCCCTGGAGGTTCTCCAGTTCCTTTCACCGTTTATCCAGGGGAATCGCCTTTCTCTATAGGGGAAAGGCTTGAGGAAGCAGGGCTCATTTCCAGTGCTAAATTATTCTACGCTTATGTTCGCTACAACAGATTGGGCCAGGAGCTGGAGGCCGGCGATTATACCCTTAGCCCCGGTATGACTATACCCGAGATTGTGCAGGCCCTTCAGCATGGCCGGGTCAAAGAAATTACCGTAACCATTCCTGAAGGATGGAGGATAGAGCAGCTGGCCCAGTATCTTGAAAACCAGGGGCTAATGTCCGCCGAAAAATTCCTGGCCTTGGCTAAAAGGGACCTGTGGAGCAACCGATACGATTTTTTGAAGGAAGTGCCTGAGGGGGCCTCCCTTGAGGGCTACCTTTTCCCCGATACTTACAAACTCCCGGTGCCTGCTTCACCCGAGGACCTTTTGACCAGAATGCTGGATAACTTTGGGGCCAAAGTATCTCCTGAGATGAGAGCAAAGGCACGAGAAATGGGCTTCACGCTTCACCAGGTCATCACTCTGGCCTCTATTGTGGAAAGGGAGGCAGTTATCCTGGAAGAAAAGCCCATCATCGCCGGAGTTTACCTTAACCGCCTGCGCAAGGGGATGTACCTTCAAGCTGATCCAACAGTCCAATATGCCAAGGGGTACGACAAGGCCACTGGCCGCTGGTGGCCTTCAATAACCATTGAGGAAATGGGTTCAGTCCAATCCCCCTACAACACTTTCCTTAACCCAGGTTTACCTCCAGGCCCCATATGCAGCCCCGGGCTTGATTCTATAAAAGCTGTCCTTTATCCCGCTGAAACCGATTATCTTTTCTTCTTCTCCAAGGGCGACGGCTCCCATGTTTTTTCCAGAACTTACGAAGAGCACCTTGAAAATCAGAGGCGATATGGACGGTAACAGAGCACGAGCCGCAGTTAAAAGCTTAATATGGCTCATTTTAGTTCCGCTCTTCATGACCCTGTGCTTCCTTTGCACTCGTGAAGTTACTCTCATAGTGGATGGCAGAGTCCATAAAGTACGGGTTCTACCTGCTGAACCACAAGCCCTCCTGCAAGAATTGGGCCTCGGACTTGCTCTCAGTTACTCTTATGTTCAGGGAGAGCCCGCTACCCTGGTGGTCACCAGGCCTATCCCAGTGGAAATTTACGCCGACGGGAGCGTGAAAAGGGTAGAAGCCTACGGTACAACCATTGAAGAAGCTCTAAACAAAGCAAAGGTGACCCTAAAAGAAGAGGATGAAATTTTCGTGAATGGTGAGAAATCTTCTCCGGGTGTGCCTCTGGCTGTAAGGCTTAGGGCAAGCCTAGATGGGTTCGGAGTCATCGCTCCCGTTAAAGTGCTTGTCCGGCGCGCCGTTCCCATCACCATTGTAGACAACGGGGTTCCCATTACCATATACACTACGGCCAAGGTGCTGGGAGAGGCCCTTTATAGAGCGGGCTTAATCCTTTACGCTGGAGATGTGGTAGTTCCGGAGCTTCACACCCCCGTTTCCCCAGGTTTGAAAGTCTACATAACTCGCTCCAAAGCCGCCAGGATCACCGTTGACGGCCGTATAATTAAGACCAGAACTCTCGCCCGTACCGTAGCTGAACTCATG
>JANXAG010000042.1 GCA_025062375.1 Anaerolineae bacterium
CAAAGGGGCTAAGATAAATGGTCAGGATTATGGAAGCCAGAAGTGTGAGAGAAGCTCCAGCTATCAGCCGACGGAGCTGCCGGGCTGGGTAAGCCTTTGAGGACCATGAATAGAGACAGGTTGTGCGCACCGCCATAGCTTAATCTCCTGCCGTATAATACACCCAATATTTAGCTGTGCTGAACAGAAAGATCGTCGTCACAAGGGCGATAAAGAAAAGCACCCACGCTAATGTAGCACCATAGCCCATATCCATGTAGACGAAGGCTTCTTTAAAGAGGTAAAGGTTGAAGAACATCGTAGCACCACCAGGGTCCCCGGTGGGTCCCTGCAGGACCCAGGGTATGATGAAATACTGAAAATGTCCGATAACACTTAACACAAGATTGTAGAAAATGACGGGCGTAATCATTGGTAGGGTTATGTTCCAGAAAATGGCTAAAAAGCCTGCCCCATCCACTCTGGCAGCATCATATAGCTCAGCAGGAACGTTCCGCATGCCTGCCAGCATGGTCAACATGGCATTGCCAATGCCCCAGAAGCCGATCATAATGAGGGCCGGATAAACCCAAACGACCGAATTCAACCAATCAGGCCCTTCGATGCCGAAGAGGAATAAAAACTTGTTCAGCCAACCCGTTCTGGGGTTAAGGAAGCCTTGCCAGATATATATGGCTGATATGAGGGGCACTATGGTAGGCATGTAGAACAAAGTGGTGAAAACTCGCCTGGCCCACAGGTTTTTGGCATTGAGCAGGGTGGCCAAAGCCAATGGGACTATAAGGCTAATGGGGACTGAGAAAAGCATAAATCGGATGGTTATCCACATGGATTTGCGGACGATGGGATCCCGGAAAAGTTCCTGGTAGTTCTCGAGGCCTATAAAACGGGTCAGCTCGGGATGAGCGAGCTGGAAGTTGGTGAAGGAGAATACTAGAGAAGCGCCCATGGGGATGAGGTAAAACACCATGAAACCAAACAACCAAGGGGAAAGAAAAACAAAGCCCCATGTAGCCTCCCATCGGGCCATGGGGCTAACTTTCCTCCACTTTACTCCCACATGAAGGCCCCGCAACGCATCAGCTACCACGGCTATCCTCCATCTATCATGATTTAAAAAGGGGTGGCAGACTTCTCAAGCGTCTGCCACCCCTTTCCCTAACGCCCCTCACTCAGCTTCTGCGAAGATGGCCTGGAGGTCGGATACCAGCTCTTTGAGAGCGGCATCAACATCCAGGTTTGGAGTGGTTTCCATCAGGGACTGGAAGGCCTTTATACGGTCATCAGCTTCAGCGAAGTTAGGCATCCAGGCTTCGTGGTTGGGGATGTCAATGTACTTCAGGCTTTCGATGGCCACTTTCCAATCCCTGCCAGGATACTTCTTGTCCAGCCTCTTGAAGAACTCTTCCTGAAGGGCCTTGATAGGTGGCATGGCTCCCCAGATCTCCAGAAGGTCTGGACTGTGGGCCAGGTACCAGAGGGCCTTGACAGCCTGCTCAGGATACTTGGTGTCCTTGTAGACGCCGATCATATCGGTGTGGAGCTTGGCGGTGTATTTGCCCTTATAGGAAGGAACCACAGCGATATCCCAGTTAGGAACGTCACCCAGGCAGCAGGTATACCAGAGGTGGCAGTGAGCCATAGCCACGTTGCCAGAGTTAAAGGGGTTACCAGCGGCCAAGAGATCGCTCTGCTGGTATGGGCCGTTGGGGGCGAAGTATTTCTTCCACATCGCGTCGTAATACCAATGGAAGGCTTCACGCCAGTGGTCGGGAACATAAGCTACATATTTTCCGCCCTCCTCCTTGTAGAAGTTACCGGCGCCGAACAAGGTAGCCCACCCTCTGGGATCGGTCCACTGGAAGTGGAAGCCAAACTGCACAATCTTCTTGGGGTCGAAGTTCGGGCTGGTGGCGTCGTTACCGTTGGCGTCTACAGTCAGTTTCAGGGCGATCTCTTCCAGTTTCTCAATGTTCCATTCGTCGCCGTCAGCATACTTCTCGCCGAAAGCATGAGGAGGATAGGGTATGCCGGCTTCATCGAACAGGTCTTTGTTGTAGTAGATAAAGGAGGGATATACACCGATAGGCAGGCCGATGAGCCCCTCTTCGCGGGTCCAGGCTTCCAGAGCTGTGGGTTCATAGTCACTCAGGTCATAGCCTTTGAGGTAATCATCTAATGGGAGCCAAATACCGGGGAACTCGTTAGTGCCCCTGACACCCACAGGCCCGATTATATCAGGCGGGTTGCCACCGGCGATTTCAGTCTTGAGGGTATCAAAGGCCACGTCGTTGGCAACCACCTCGAGGATTAGTTCTATTTCATCCTGAGAGGCATTGAATTCCTCAACAACCTTTTTCTGGACCTCCTGCTGTTCGGGGTTGGTACCGGTTCCAAGGCCGATAAACCAGCGCAGTTTTACTTTCTCAGGCTTGGGGGTAGGGGTTGCTGTCGGTACGGCAGCCTCAGTAGGTGTGGGTGTGGGCGGTACTGGAGTAGGGGCAGGTGTAGCACAGGCTGCCGCCACAATGCTAACTGCAGCCACGAGGGCTACAGCAAGCAGAAGCGACTTACGCATAGCTTTCCCTCCTTAAAATAGTTTTTTAGCGGCGGCTTTCAGCCGCCGTATAGACAAAGTTTTTCTCCTGCTGTAGAGGGGCGCAGGTTTGACGTAAAATTAATTCAGTAGGCAGCACCAGATGCTGTGGCGCTTCTACCCTTCCTTCCACAATATCTATCAGCGTTGCAGCGGCTGTGGAGCCCAGACGATATATAGGCTGTCTCACAGTAGTAAGGGGTGGCGTTGTGTAGGAGGCAATTTCGTGATCATCAAATCCTATCACGGAAATATCTTCGGGGATGCGGAGCCCAGCCTCACGAATAGCCCTCATTGCTCCCACAGCCATCGCATCGCTGGCCACGAAAACGGCGGTAGGTTCCCACCGAAGTAACTCCTTCATTGCTTGATATCCACCACTTTCACTGAAATCGCTCTCAGCCACAAGCCTTTCATCCACGGGAAGGCCTCGTTTTTGCAAAGCCTGTTTATACCCTTCGTAACGGTCGCGGGCAGCTATATACCTTAAGGGGCCTGTTATCGTAGCTACACGGCGATGCCCGAGGCGAAGCAAATAATCCACGGCCATTTGCGCCCCTGCTATATTATCAGCATCCACGTAATTAACCCGCGGGTCATCTGGATAGCGGCCTATAAGCACGAAGGGCACTTTATCTTCTAACAAGCGAGGGATCAAAGGGTCATCTACTACAGTTGAAGATATAATCACCCCATCTAGATGTCCGCTGCAGATAAAACGGTTATAAAGCCCTGTCTGTTCCTGCGAGGAAGAGAAGAGAGCGAGCATAAGATAATAGCCATAGGAGTTACACGCATCTGATATGCCACGGATCACTGTTGGGAAGAAAGGATCTGTAAAGATCACTGTCACAGCTTGGGGTATTATGAGGCCTATTACATTGGTGTGACGCTTTGCCAGGCTGCGGGCTACTGCATGAGGTTGATAGTTCAGCTCCCTGATAATTTTCCACACATGTTCTCTAACCTCTGGTTTTACGTGGGGGTGATTGTTTATCACTCGTGAAACAGTAGAACGCGAAACTCCTGCTTTCTTGGCTACATCTTCAATGGTTGGCATTTTTGGACACCTTTTGAAATCGTTTTCAAATTTCGCCACAAGAGACCCCACCACCCCCTAAAATTTTGAGAACGCTTCCAACTATATTATACACAAAAGCTTGTCTCTTGTCAAGTGATTTCGAGGCTGTTGAAAAAATTTTTGGAGATGAGGTTTAATTATGGAGAGATAATTAGAGGCATAGGGGACATGAGCAGGGCCAAAATACCTCTAACCATGCTTACAAGTCAGCATCCCACACCTCTTTACGAAGAAAGCCCTGTTTCTATCGTCTTTCCTGGCGCAAATTAGAATCCTTAGCCACGCAATTGATACCAAAGGTGCCTGACTTCTCTACCCTGCACTATCGGGTGAGAACGCTCCCACTGGAGCAATGAGAAAAATTCAACGCCTGGCTTGACCAACAAATCCCTGCCGGTGACTCCTGGAACCTCTTTTCTTCCCCGTCCGATGGTGCCGAGGTAGTGAGGTTTGCGGAATCCCGTGTGAAAAGCATTGATTGGAGTAGCCCTTGGACCACTTTATTCAGATGAGCGGGTTCTATTCTCAAAATGGCTGAAGAAAGGGAGGAGACGGGGCGAAACGAGTCAGGGTATTTTGGAATGGGTGCGTAGTTCAGGTTAGTGGGCGGTAGTAGCAGTTCGTGATAGTTTCTAAGGCGGTGGGCTCAAGACCTATCGGCAGCGCTTTTTGGTGGAATCATGGATAGGTTCTAAATATGGCTCTAAGAGCTATATGGGGACGCCTGGTAGTGCGGAATCTGGGTTAACCCCTTTTTCAAATAGCCTCGCAGAGCCTTGACCTCTCCAAAGCCCAGTAGTATAATTAAGCGCCGTAAAGGGATTTCTTTTATCACTTTTGGGAGGAAACGAAATGATAGAAATCCGATTCCACGGGCGTGGGGGGCAGGGGGTGGTGGTCGCTTCAGAAGTCCTGGTTACTGCTGCTTTCTTAGAGGGTAAGTTTGTTCAATCTTTTCCCCTCTTTGGTGTGGAAAGGCGAGGAGCTCCCGTTATGGCCTTCGCCAGAATTTCGGATAAACCCATCCGTGCCCGCTATTCAGTCTATACCCCCGACCACATAATAATACTAGACCCGACCCTAATAGAGGCCGTAAACGTCACCGAAGGCCTCAGGGAAGGGGGGTGGGTTCTAATCAATTCGCCACACCCCCCTTCTTTTTTTCAGCCTTATTTTTCTCGCTACAGGGTGGCTACGGTGGACGCAAGCTCCATAGCTGTAGCTCATCGCCTGGGAACCTCCACTGCCCCCATTGTTAACACGGCAATCCTTGGAGCTTTCTCCAGGGTCACGGGAATTGTCGGTTTTGAGTCTCTGGCTAAAGCCATTGAAGAAGTAGTGCCTTTCAAGCCCGAGGATAACGTAGCTGCAGCTCGGGAAGCTTTTGAGAAGGCAGTCTTCTAAAGGAGGCTCCGATGGCAGGAAAAGGTAAAATCATTACCTTCCGCAGCGTTGAAGAGGTTCCCCTGGTTCCTGTTTCCTTAGCGGATACTCTTTACAATAAAACTGGTGGATGGCGTTACCTGCGCCCTGTTTATGAGGATAAAAGAGCACCGTGCGCATTCAACTGCCCTTCCGGAGAGGATATTCCCGTCTATCTTGGCCTTATCTCTCAAGGAAGATTTCTTGAAGCATGGGAGGTCATCCGCTTTGAGAACCCCTTCCCGGCTGTGACCGGCCGGGTTTGCCCTCACCCCTGCGAAACGGAATGCAACCGCAATCATTACGGGGGGGCTCTTTCTATCCACCGCCTTGAACGATTTGTAGCAGATGTGGTGGAAACGGAAGGGAAAATACCAGTGCCTTCCTTTAAACCCGAAGGCCCCAGGATTGCTGTAATTGGCTCAGGCCCGGCGGGGTTATCCTGTGCTTACCACTTAGCCCGTAAGGGATACAGGGTTACCGTGTTTGAAGCTCTCCCGGAACCCGGCGGTTTGATGCGCTACGGCATACCCGACTATCGCCTCCCTAAGGATGTGCTGATGCGAGAGATTGCCCTCATAGAGGCCCTTGGAGTGGAAATACGCACCGGGATGAAATTGGGCGGGAACCTCTCCTGGGGGGATTTGCGGGATTATGCCGCCGTCTTTCTGGCGGTAGGTTTCTCCAGAAACCGACCGCTGGAGATTCCGGGTGAAAATGCGAAAGGGGTGATACCAGCTCTGGAATTCCTTAAAACCCTTAACCTCGAGGGGCCTGGAGCCTTGAGAGAGCTATCCGGTAAGAAGGTGGCAGTGATCGGAGGAGGGAACTCGGCTATGGATGCTGCCCGCTCTGCCCTTCGTCTCGGCGCTGAAGTGACCATTTACTACCGGCGAACCAGAGAGGAAATGCCTGCTATCCCCGCCGAGATAGAAGAAGCCGAGGAAGAAGGCATCAGAATGGAGTTCCTCACAGCACCGATAGAAGTTATAACCATGAATGGCAGAGCTAAAGGAGCTCGTTTCATAAGAATGCGTCTTGGAGAGCCTGATGCTTCCGGAAGACCACGCCCAATCCCCGTGCCAGGCTCCGAATTCACAGTGGATCTGGATTACATAATCCCCGCCGTAGGGCAGGAAGCCGACTGGGGTTTCCTGGATGGCATTGAGGAGCTGAAAGTGGAAAGAGGACGGATTAAGGCTGAGCTTTCTACCCTCGCCGCTCACCGCATCTTCGCCGGAGGGGATATTGTCACGGGGTTCGGCACGGTTACCCACGCTATAGGTTCGGGCAAGAGGGCAGCCTTAGCCATAGACCGGTTCCTGAGGGGAGAAACCCTTACGGACTTCCCACCGTTTGAGAGAAATGTCTACGCTGTCGTGAGGCCTATATCCGAAGTCATAGTGCGCTTTGAGGATTTGAACCTTGCCTACTACCGGTGGGAAGAGCCTCTGCCTCCAAAGCATATCCCTCTTGAAAGAAGGCGTTCCTCCTTTGAAGAGGTAAACGTTGGCCTCAGTGTGGAGGAGGCCGTCAAAGAAGCTGGAAGGTGCTTCGTATGTGGGACCTGCGTAATGTGCGATAATTGCCTTATCTTCTGCCCCGACAGGGCTATAAGCCGGAAGGGCAATGAATTCGGTTACGAGATAGATTACGATTACTGCAAAGGTTGCGGGGTATGCGTCAGTGAGTGCCCCCGCGATGCTTTATCGCTTAAAGAGGAAATATTGTTTATAGGTCAAAGGCGAGAAGGCGTTCGCGCGGGTGGGTAAAATCAGGGGCAGGTATAGGTCGGAATATTTTGCTCTGGAAAGACCCCAAGAGGGCGACCTTGGCCAGTGCTACAAAGGAGGGAACCAGTATGAAAAAAGTGATAACAGGCAATAGAGCCGTGGCTTACGGTGCCAAACTTTCAAGGGTTCAGGTCATAGCTGCTTATCCCATTACCCCCCAAACCACCATTATTGAATACCTGGCCGATTTATGTGCCAGTGGAGAGCTTAAAGCTGAATTTATCAAAGTAGAGTCGGAGCATTCAGCTCTGGCAGCATGTGTGGGAGCTTCGGTTACAGGGGCCAGGACTTTCACCGCTACCTCTGGACAGGGCCTTTTGCTCATGCATGAAATTATCCATTGGGCGGCAGGGGCTCGCCTCCCTGTAGTCATGGCTGTCGTCAACAGGGCAATTGCTCCAGGCTGGAACATATGGACCGAACAGAACGATACCCTCTCTCAACGGGATACCGGCTGGATGCAATTCTACACTGAGAGCAATCAGGAGGTTCTTGACACGGTGATCCAGGCTTACAAAGTGGCCGAAAGGGTTTCCCTCCCAGCCATGGTCATCTTGGACGCTTTCGTCCTTTCCCACACTTCTGAAATTGTGGACATTCCACCTCAGGAAATGGTGGATGAATATCTGCCGCCCTATCAGCCTCAGTATAAGCTGGATGTTGACGACCCGAAAGCTTTCGGGGGCCTTGTGTATCCGGCCGATTGGACTGAACTCCGCTACAAGATCCAGCAGGCTCACCAACAAGCTATTGAAGTCGCCAGAGAAGCTGATAGGGAATATGGCGAGCTCTTCGGTCGTTCCTATGGTTTGGTGGAAAAATATCCTCAGGATGAGGCTGAGGTAATTCTGGTAACCTCCGGCACGGTAACCAGCACAGCTCGGGATGTGATTGACCATTGGCGAGCGAGAGGGCAGAAAGTTAGTCTCCTCAAAGTGCGGCTTTTCCGGCCTTTCCCGGTTGAAGATCTGCGCAGGGCCCTTGAGGGGGCTGAAAAGGTAGCGGTTATTGACCGAAATTTCTCTTTCGGGCACGGTGGAATTTTCGCTCAGGAGATAAAATCTGCCCTTTACATGAATTCCCATCGTCCGACCCTTTTCTCCTTTATAGCGGGCCTTGGGGGCCGGGATATAACCCCCGCTACCGTAGAAAAGGTGCTAAATTACACCGTTTCCCGCGACCGTCCGGAGGAAGAGGCCATCTGGATTGACTTGAAAAAATGATCAGGAGGAGTGTTATGGAAACTTACCCTCGCCCGAGGTTAGAGCCAAATTACAGATTGCCTGAGGAAGAACTCCTTAAGCCGGGGCACATGGCATGCCCCGGTTGTGGGGCTTCTTTAGCGATGCGCCTGGCTTTAAAGGCTCTGGGCAAAAACACCATCGTAGTGATACCAGCTTGCTGCTGGTCCATAATAGCCGGCCCATTCCCCTATTCATCTCTGGACGTCCCCCTCTACCACACCGCCTTTGAAACTGCTGGGTCCCTCTCCTCGGGGATAGCAGCTGCTCTTAAAGTCCTGGGCCGGGAGGATGTAACGGTTATGGCCTGGGCCGGAGATGGAGGCACCTTTGATATAGGCCTTCAGGCTCTTTCCGGAGCTGCTGAGCGCAACGATAACTTCATCTACGTTTGTTACGATAACGAAGCCTACATGAACACAGGAATCCAGCGTTCCTCAGCCACCCCCTGGCTGGCCTGGACCACCACTACTCCAGCCGATAAGCCCAAAGAGGAGCCCAAGAAAGACATAATAGCCATAATGGCTGCCCACCGCATCCCATATGTGGCCACTGCTACTGTGGGCTATCCCGATGACCTGGAGATGAAGTTCCGCAAAGCGAAGGCCATAAAGGGCACCAGGTTTATCCACATTTTCTCACCCTGTCCACCAGGGTGGCGGACGGAATCAAAGGATTCCATAAAGCTCGCCCGTCTTGCCGTCCAAAGCAAAGTTTTCCCCCTTTTGGAAGTGGAACACGGGGAGAGGTGGCGGATAACTGTATGGCCTGAAAAGTTCGTGCCCGTTCGGGAATATCTCAAGCTTCAGGGGCGCTTCCGCCACCTTACGGACGAACAAATAGAAATAATACAGCGTAACGTAGACCAGGCCTGGGAAAAACTTCTCAAGCTCGCAGGAGAAAACGTGAGGGAGAGCAGCCCATGCGCATAGGAAACGTTGAAGTCTATATTGTGAGTGATGGTTCATTCCGGATGGATGGCGGGGCAGTCTTCGGGCTTGTTCCCAAGGTCCTGTGGGAAAAGGTTATCACTCCCGATGAATTGAACCGGGTGCCCATGAACTTGAACTGCCTCCTTATAGTATCCGAGGGGAAGCGCATCCTTGTGGATACTGGCATGGGGGACAAGCTCACCCCGAAGGAAAGGGAAATTTTCAGCCTTTATGGGGAAAGGAGGCTTTTCAGGAGCCTGGAAAAACTGGGTTTTTCCCCGGAAGATATAGATATCGTGATAAACACCCATCTCCATTCGGACCACTGCGGTGGGAACACTCTGGCTGTGAACGAAGAAATAGTGCCTGCCTTTCCCAGAGCTGAATACTGGATCCAGAGGCTTGAATGGGCAGATGCCGCATTCCCCAACGAACGCACCCGTGCTACTTACCTTGCGCCCAATTTCATCCCTCTGTGGGAGCGGGGGAAAGTACGCCTACTTTACGGAGACACCAAAGTTACCTCTGAAGTCCGTTGTATAGTTACAAAGGGCCACACCAGAGCCCATCAGAGCGTCCTGATAGAGAGCAAAGGGGAGAAAGCCCTTTACCTTGGTGACCTGGCCCCCTGGGCCATAAACATGGAGAGGCTGGCCTGGATACCGGCTTTCGACGTGGAGCCCTTAGAAACTATAGAGACAAAGCGTAAAATACAGCAGTGGGCATTAGAGGAAAAGGCCATCCTCTTCTTTGAGCATGACCCCTTTTTCCCTGTAGGGCAGCTCTTGGAGGAAAATGGCCGTTACGTAGTAAAACCAATAGAATTTTAGGAGGGAAACCCATGAGGCTCAAAGGAAAGCGCATAGCTGTTTTGGCTGAAGACCTCTATGAGGACCTGGAACTATGGTATCCCCTCATCCGAATGAAAGAAGAAGGAGCTGAGGTTAAAGTGGTAGGCACTGGTTCCGCCAGGCAATACACTGGGAAACACGGCCTTCCGGTTCAGGTAGACCTATCGGCAGACCAGGTCCGTGCTGAGGATTTTGATGCGGTGATCGTCCCTGGAGGCTACGCCCCTGACAGGATGCGGCGCTACGAGGCTGTTCTGAGGTTCGTGCGGGAAGCTTTTGAAAAGGGCAAAGTGGTGGCATCCATCTGCCACGGTCCCTGGGTTCTGATCTCGGCCGGGATCCTCAAAGGCCGCACGGCTACCTGCTTCTTCGCTATAAAGGATGACGTGATAAACGCCGGCGCCAATTACGTGGACCAGGAAGTGGTCAGAGATGGCAACCTTATAACATCCCGGATGCCGGCGGACCTTCCTGCTTTCTGCCGGGAAATTATAGAGGCTTTGGGTGAGAAATAAGGAGTGGCGAAACCTCTGATTTTGTTAACCAACGATGACGGCTTCAATTCCCCCGGGCTGAAAGCTGCCGCTGAAGCGGTGGTGGACCTTGGGGAACTTATAATTGTGGCTCCTAAGGAACAGCAGACGGGGATGGGCCGTGCCCTCCTTCCCCAGTGCGATGGTTCCCTTGCTCATGAGGAATTTGAGGTAAAGGGCCGGCCTGTCCAGGCTTTTTCCCTCTTCGGCTCCCCGGCACAAGCGGTCCTCCATGGGGCTCTTGAAGTCTGCCCCCGTCTTCCAGACCTGGTGGTGGCAGGGATAAATTGCGGGGAGAACCTGGGCACGGTAATAACCCTTTCGGGGACAATCGGGGCTGCTCTGGAAGCGGCCAACCTTGGGATACCGGCCTTAGCTGTTTCTCTGGAGATGCCAAGAGAATATCGCATGGGTTTCTGCCCCCAGGTAGACTTTACAGCTGCAATCCATTTCACCAGATTTTTCGCCCGCATAATGCTAAGCATGCCTCGCCTTTATGATGTAGACGTCCTCAAGGTGGACATCCCCTATGGAGCAACCCCGGAGATCCCCTGGCGGATTACCAGACTTTCGCGTCAGCGTTACCATTACCCGAAACCTCGGCCGCGCCGCTCCTTAAAAGACAAAGCCCCCATGGGTTACGAAGTCCGCTTTGACCTAGCAACTCTGGAGCCCGATTCAGACATTTACGCTGTGGCCGTTGAAAAGGTTGTTTCGGTCACGCCTTTGAGCCTGGACCTTACCTCTAGGATTGATTTCCATAAGCTTCAATCCATATTGACCGGAGCTCAGGAGGAGAAGTGAACGACGCCTGGCTTATCGGTAAACTGTTGTTCATCCTGGCTTTGATGCTTTTCTTCCTCTTTCGTCAGTGGGATGTTGGCCTGGTGATATTTTCCGGAGCTGTGGCCATGGGTTTTCTCTCCGGCAAGCCCCTCGCCGAGTGGGGGACAGCTTTTTTAAAAGAGATAACTTCCCGCAGCACTCTCGAACTTCTGGCAGCAGTCCTCCTCATCACCACCATGGTTGAACTTCTGCGAGAAACAGGCAGCCTGAACAGGCTTGTGAACTCCCTGGGCTCTCTCCTGCCCGACCGCCGGCTTAGCATTCCGATACCTCCGGCCATTCTGGGCCTCCTTCCGATGCCCGGAGGAGCTCTCCTTTCGGCTCCCATGGTAGCTGCTGCTTCCCATGGTTTACCTCTCAGCAATGAGGACAAAACCTTTTTCAACTACTGGTTTCGCCATGTATGGGAATACATCGTCCCCCTTTTCCCTGCGGTCCTGATTGCTTCTTCCCTAACGGGAATCCCCATAAGAACGCTTCTTATAGTCCAAACCCCTTTCACCTTTGCGGCAATCCTGGCAGGGAGCATAGTTCTGGTCAAACGCCTTCCTGACCGGCTTACCCCCTTCACCTCAGCCGAGGAGAAGCACATAGCCTGGAAGGACCTGGGCATGGCTCTGTGGCCTGTGGCTTTTGTAATAGCTGGAACAGTCGGGCTTGGGATAAGCCTCCCGATCTTGCTCATTTTGACGATAATCCTCATAATATTGGTGCATAAAGCCAGTGCGGAAAAGGTGAGAAGGGCGCTTGAAGGCGGTTTCTCCATGAGGAACGTGCTTCTGATTTTAGGGATTATGGGCTTTAAAAAAATGATAGAGGTAGCTGGGGTAGCCCCTGCCGTCTACAGAACCCTTGTGGCCTTTCACTGCCCTCCCCTTCTCATGGCTTTCCTTATACCCATGAGCGTCGGAGCTCTGACAGGAGTAACAGGAGCCGCTATCGGGATAACCTTCCCTCTCCTGAGTCCTATTCTTATGGAAAGTTCCCCTCACCTGAACATGGTGGCCTTTGCCTTTGGTGCTTCTTTCATTGGCGTTCTCCTCTCGCCTTTTCACGTCTGCCTTGTTCTCACCAGGGAATATTTTCAGGCCAGGTGGGGGCCTTTGTATCGCCTTCTTTTGCCTTCCACAGCTCTTATCACAGTGATGGCCTTTCTCGTTTATATCTTTGTTCCGGAGTGAAGAGATGAAGAAAATTTTGAAAATTCTGCAGAAAATCCGTCAGATCCATGCATTGGAGCATGCCACAATCCACATCCTCAGCTGGCGCTATCCTCATATCCGGGTTGTGGGCAGGAGCACTGATTCGGGCTTTTACATCTACGGCAATGTGGAAACGGAGGCATTGGCAGCGGCCGTGAGCGAGGCTCTGAGCCGCCTGCAGAAGGGTGAGAGGGAGCTGGCCCTTCACCCCCAGTGCGGGACAAACCTGGCTACTGCCGGGGTTCTGGCGGGACTCTCGGCTTTCCTGGCCTTTGTGGGCAAACCCCGCCGGCGCTGGACACGTCTCCCCGAGGCTATAACTCTGGCTACATTAGCCTTGCTCCTCTCTCAGCCCTTAGGTCTTCTGATTCAACGCTACGTTACAACTTCCCCCTTCATTACTGATATCGCTGTAAAGGAAATAAAGCGGTTTGACTACGGGGCTGTAAGGGTCCACAAAGTGGAAATATGCTCTACATAATCCACGGAGAGGAGGAATTCCTCCGGAGCCAGGCTATAAAGAAGCTAAAGGAACGCCTCGGTTCTCCGCCTCTTTCGGATATGAACTTCACATTGCTGGAAGGCAAGAAAGTTCAGCCTGAGGAACTGAGGGAAGTATGCTTTACCATGCCCTTCATGCTTCCCGTAAGGATTGTCCTGGTGAGAGGCCTTCTGAGCAGAGTGGAAAGGGGGAACCAGGAGTTAAGTGAATTTCTCGCAGGTTTTCTCCCAACCCTACCTCCCACTACGTTGTTGATTTTGGAGGAGGACAGAACCATAGGGGAAGAGCATCCCCTGCATCTTCTACTGAGTGAGCTGGAGAAAAGTGGCAGGGCCAAGCTCCTCCACTTTGAAAGGATAAAAGGGGAAAAGCTGAGGCAGTGGATTAAGGAAAGAGCCAGGGAAAAGGGGATAGAGATAACTTTGGAGGCCGCTGAAGAACTGGCTTTCTTCGCTGGAGAGAACCTGCGCGTTCTGGACACGGAACTGGATAAGTTAGCCCTCTATGTGGACAGAGCGCGTCCTGTGGTCCCGGAAGATGTGAGGGCTGTGGTGCCTTATGCACGGGAGGCCAGCATCTTTTCCCTAACCGATGCCCTGGGGAGAAGAGATGCGGGGACAGCTCTGGAAGTGCTTCGCTCCCTTCTAGAGCAAGGCGAACCTTTTCTGGGCATAGTGGGGATGCTGGGGAAACACCTGAGGCTTCTCCTTATGGTCAAGCTTCTCATGGCTAAGGGGTATTCCTCCCGTGAAATCGCCCAGAGGCTTGGAGTCCTGCCTTTTGTAGTGGACAAAGCCATCCGTCAGAGCGGGAACTTCTCGGTGGAATATCTGAAAAAGGCTTACGAAAGGCTCCTAAGGCTGGATGTGGACTTTAAAACTGGCAGAGTTGAAGGGCCTGTAGCCCTGGAACTTTTGGTGACAACCCTCACCTCATCGCTGGAATGAGAGCTCGCGGAGGTAATGAATGGCCTTCTGGGTTGGAACTTCTGGTTGGGTCTATCCTCACTGGAAGGGAGTTTTATATCCTCCGGAGCTTCCTCAGAGAGAGTGGTTGGGTTTCTATTCTTCGCGCTTTCGCACTGTTGAAATTAACAGCACTTTCTATCGGTTGCCCAGCGAAGAATCTTTCAAGAGCTGGAATAAAGCCACTCCTTCGGACTTTCTTTTCAGCGTTAAAGCCAGCCGGTTCATAACTCACATAAAGAAACTTAAAGTGAGTTCCAGGCCTGTGGAAGTTTTCCTTGAGAGGGCGAGGCTTCTGGGTCCAAAGCTCGGCCCCATCCTCTTTCAGCTCCCCCCGGACTGGACGTGCAATCTGGGGAGGTTTGAGGCTTTTTTAGAATTACTGCCAGGTGATTTAACCTTTGCCTTTGAGTTCAGGAACGAGAGTTGGTTTAACGAGAAGGTTTACAGTTTGTTGGAGAAGAAGGGGATAGCCTTGTGCTTGATAAGCCTTCCCGGTTTTCTATGTCCGGTCAAGGTTACAGCTCCTTTTGTCTACATCCGAATGCACGGTAGTGGTGTGGTTTATGGGGGGCTTTACGGGCCAGAGGAGCTTAATTACTGGGCCAGGCTGGCTAAGAATTTCCTCCTGGAAGGTCTTGATCTTTATGTTTATTTCAATAATGATGCTTTCGGCTTTGCGGTGCGAAACGCCGCCGAGTTTGCGGAAATGCTTATCTGAATTTCATTTTTGAGGTTTCTGGGGGCACATCCCCCAGGCCCCCTGCCATGAGGCTTCGCCCCTCGGACCCCCAGAATTTTTCCCGCCCTCGTGGGCTTGGGGTTAGCCACGGTTAGGGTCCCACTCGTGGGCAGGATGCATGGGGTGGGTGATGGCTCCCTTTTTGA
>JANXAG010000043.1 GCA_025062375.1 Anaerolineae bacterium
GACTAAGTATTATGGCTACGACAGTCTCGCAAAAGTTTAAGAGAAATGGGATCGCAATAATAGTCGGAGCTTTTATATCCCTCGCTTTTCTCTATGCATGGGTGAACCCCATTCTGGAATCGCCCGATGCTATATGGCACTTTGAATATATCCTTCACTTGGCCCAGGGGAAAGGTTTCCCTCGTTACAGCGGTTCGCCTTTACCCATGCAGCAGGAGGCAAGCCAGCCCCCTCTTTATTACATCCTGGCGGCCCCACTGGTCTCTATCATCAGCATAGAAGATAAGTCAGAAGTAATAGCACATAACCCCCACGCGGCTGTGGGTTTGCCCCTTCACCCTTATGGAAACAAAAACGTGTTAGCCCACTGCCCGGATGAGAGATTCTCCTTCTACGGAACCGTTCTGGCAGTGCGGTTGGCCGCTCTCCTTTCAATTTCCCTTGGAGCCATCACCGTTTATTTCTCATACCGCGCAGCGCGCCTTCTTTTCGGTAAGGAAAGCCCTCTTGCCCTCTTAAGCGCAGCCTTTGTGGCCTTTAACCCGCAGTTCATTTTCCTGAGTGCATCCCTCAATAATGATAATCTGGTCACAGCGCTGGCCACCATTCTTTTCTATTTGACCCTTTTCTTTTTTGACCGCCCTCCTTCTCGCAGCCAGCTTTTCCTCGCCGGAGTACTTTTCGGCCTCATAGCTATCGCCAAGCTTAATGGTCTTGTGGTAATATTCCCGTTGCTCATAAGCCTGGCGATGACTGCTCTAAGAAGCCATCGGTTCAGGGATTTCGTATATTGGGCCTTCATAGCAGGCGGAGTGGCCTTTATTATCGGAGGATGGTGGTATATACGAAATCTGCTAATATATGGTGATCCCACGGGCCTGAAAGTAATGTTTGCAATGTTCCCTCCGCGGGAACGCCCTCCAAACTGGCAGGAAATCCTTTACAATTTTGAAGGAGTGCGCAAATCCTACTGGGCCGTCTTCGGCTGGTTCAATATAGTTGTGCATCCGTGGATTTATTCGGCCCTGGATTGGTGGATGCTCATTGGCATTGTGGGCTTTATCCTCTTTCTTGCCATGGTCCTGCCAGAAAACGGGGAGAAAAAGCTTTTCCTGTGGCTTTTGACCTTTTTCTGGGCTCTGATGTATCTCCTTGCCCTGGTATTCTGGACCTACAAGAGTTACCCCCAGGGACGGATGCTGTTTCCCGCGCTGGCTGCTTTCTCCGCCATATGGGTGAGTGGCTGGAACAGCATTTTACCCGAAAGGTGGGGAAAGAGGGTTATTATTTTATCAGCCTTCGCTCTGGCCGCTTTGGCCATTTATGCCCTGTGGGGATACATATGGCCATCATACAATTCGCCTCCATTGCTGGAAGAGTCAGAGGTTCCAGCAAGCCTGCACAGGCTTAACTGGACCTTCGCCGATTCCATAAGGCTTATAGGGATAGAAATATGGCCTCAGACTGTGAAGCCAGGCCAGACCTTGAACGTGAGAGCGTGCTGGCAGGTTCTAAAACCCGTACCCAGAAATTACAGTGTGTTCGTTCACGTATGGGGTAAGGGTGGGATAATCCCTGGAGGCAAAACCCTCACCCAGGTGGATACCTTCCCTGGCCTAGGGAATAGCCCGTTCCGTTGCATACCGCCAGGCAAGGTGGTATGCGACGTATACCCCCTGCTCATACCTCAGGATGCGGAAGCCCCCGCCAGACTAACCATTGAGGTGGGAGCTTACGATTTTTACGAACCGGGACATCCGGGCCTGAAGGCTATAGATGAAAAAGGCAACCACATACCCCTGGGTATTGCAGGTTACGCTGCGCTGGTCCCCCACCAGTGGCCTTCTATCCCCCCAGAGGTCACACCCCTTAATTACCGTTTCCACGATGGGATAAAACTGGTCGGTTTCTCCCTGAAAGGGAATACCCTCAAACTTTACTGGACCGCTGAAAAGAAACCATCCCGAGATTACACGGTATTTGTCCACCTTGTGGATGAGGATGGGCAATGGGTTGCAGGGTTTGATGGTATGCCAGTGAGCGGTGAATTTCCCACATCCTGCTGGCCTGAAGGTGCCCTTGTGGAAGACGAAAGAAAACTTTCCACTGAAAGCCTCACTTCATGAAAATATACACTGAAAGTGGGCCTATATTTCCTTGAAACCGTGGAAAGACTTATGGTTGAAGGGCCTGAAGGACCTGTGCCAGACGGGGCCATAACTCTTAGTCAACTCACAGTGCCCTGAGCCAGATTCCTATTGCTTCAGAATAAGGGGCAAGAAAGTTTGCCAGTATACTCTCGTAACGTAAATCGGGCTCTCCGAACTCAAGCCCGCCCGATCAGCTATACGAAATTGAATTCTTCCCGCTGTTCCCTGTGGAACCGGAACCATAGGTGCTACAACCATCCCCCTCAATGGGTTAATTAGAGTTACAGAAGCCGTGAGCCAATCACTCCAGGTTACCCCTTCGTCCACAGAGTAGCGGAAAGCCCCGGTTTCCGGATCCAGACCTGAAACATCATCGGTTACCTGAACCGCTAAGGTGATGGGAGGGCTTTGGGAGAGCCATCCTGAAGGGATTAATTCTGACCAGCCAGAAGGAGGGTTGAAATCTACAATTAAAGTCAGGATTATATCGGAAGAAACATTGCCTGCTCTATCAAAGGCTTTGATCCAGAGAAGCTTTTCCCCCTCTCCGTAAGTGAGCCTCCAGGGCACTTCCCCAGCAGGAGAAGGATAAGAGGTCACCAGAACTCTATCCAGGTAAATGTCGGCAGTGGATTTAAAGGCGAGGCGGAATTCAAGGCCGGCGCTCCCTTTTGTCCAATAGTAAAAATCCACAGGGAACTCCTGGTAAACATCGGGAGCCTTAAAGTCAATTCCTCTTAAACGCCGGATGCCTAAAATCTTAGTTCCCGCATCCTGGACCACATCCAGAACTGCAACTTCCTCAGTGGGGGTGATGGGATTGCTGACTTTGAGGCGAAATATGGCTCTGTAGGGGAAGCCGGGTTCTAAAGCAAAAGTGTAGGGTCCATACCAAGCCCCGGGAGGATCGGTCCTTGCCTTCGCCTGAAGGGCTTTTCCGTCTAAAGCATCAGGGTCATTCACTATCCTCCCGGTTTGGGTGTAAAAGTCCCTTTCTTCCCAGAGCCAGCCATTGCTTATCCCAACCCCTCCCACTTCCCCGGGAGCTGTGTCGCTCACCGTTACAGTCAAGGTTATATCTAAAGAGGTGACAAAGGGGCTGTTTATGGAAACCGTTGCCCTGGGTTCAACTCTATCAATCCCGATTCTGGCCCTGACGGGTCTCTCTGCAGAAGAGCCATTCCCCTGCCCGTCGAAAGCCCTCACCCATAGATCAATCCCTTCGCTGAGACCTGTATCGGGCAGGGATGAGACATCCCACAGGTAACTCCAACCATCAACCCCTTCGGTATCGGTAATTAAAAGCCCTGTCCCGGAGTAAAACTCTACCGCGCTTATCCCGCTGAACTCATCGGAGGCATTGGCCTGGAGCAAAATCCAATTAGTGTTCAAATAAAACCTCGACCAGGGTTTAGTTATGCTGGCCAGCGGAGGGCCGGTATCGCTGGAGGCGAGGGCCTTCCTTATGTTAACACCGGTATAGTAGTGGGTAAGGATCTGCTGGTATCCCCAGCCGTAATTTTCAGCCCACCTTTTGGCCCCGTACTGGGACATCCCACGGCCATGGCCTCTCCTGGGCTGCCCAAAGCCAACCGGGTCATACACCGAACTTAGATATGGGTAGTTGGGGTCTGGTTCATAGGTCCCGGGTTTGTAGCGAGGCAGAGTGGGGGAGCTATTCTCAGCGCTGTATTCGGCCAGGATGGGCTGTCCTTTCCACTCAATATACTGCCCTCTGGTCCCATCAGTTGCCTGATTTGAACGCTCATGGGTGCTTGGCCCCATCACCTGGTAGTCCACCCAATCGGAGACGTCATAGTTGAGGGATCGGTTCTTAATGATGAAAAACCAGCCGTAGGTTCGGGCCGCTACAGCCTGAGCTTTAAGAGCCTCCATGTGCCACAAAGCTGGCATTTCATAGGGCACCACCTGTTTCACATAGGTTTCAAAATCAAAGACGTCGATCTGCCAGGGGGGAACATCGGAGCGGTAATAATTGTTGGGATTGTGGATAACGCGGATTGTGGAGGGAGGAAGAAGTGGGGGATAAGCCTCGGCCAGCGCGCTTACGGAAAGGATGGAAGGGCGTCGAGGCGGCACAATTTTGCCCATGGATTTTTCAAACTCTACTACCAGCACCTCACCGCCATGGCGGAAAGCCAGGAAACGGCCATTGGGAGAAAAGAGAGGGGAGCTATCTTCGCCGGGTCCTTCCACTAAGGGCCTCAAGTTTTCCCCGTTAACCTCAATGGCCCAGATATCAAACATTTCAATTGTGCCAGCCCCTAATGGACAGCGCCCAAAGGCCACAAAGCTCCCATCGGGGTAGATGGAAGGACCATCAAGTACCTCCCCTTCCAGCTCCAGGAGCATCCTGGCCCCAGGAGGGGAGGTCGTCACAAGCCAGAGTTGGGATTTGAAGGGCTCAGGAGAAGCTATGAGTGCCGCTTTGAGGCTATCGGGCGTCCAGGATACGCCCCCAGCGTATCGGGCCTGGAAAAGGAGAAATTCTCTCTTAAGGGAAAAGTCCTTCAGGTAAATCGCAGAATCTTTCTTTGAGATGGCGTAGCGTCCATCGGGGGAAATGGCTTCCCGGGGGCCGGTGGGCCAGGAAGCTCTGGCTGTAGCTGTGACCCTACGGGTTTTCAAGTTCATCTCTTGAAGGAGAGCCTCACCGGGACCTAAGAAACTTGTGAAGGAAAGCTTCTGGCCATCGGGGGAAAAATAAGGGAAAAAGGCGTTTTCAGAAATTTTACGGTAACTTTCTGTGTCGGGGTAAAAAGCATATATTTCCTGAAGGAGCTGGACCTTCTCGCCAGCTTTTATTTCCCGGCCTGGCTTTCCTATGAGGAGAAAAGAACTATCCGGTGCCCAAAGGATTGGGAAACCTTGCCCCGCTTGGATAAATGCGCTCTGGTGATCTGAAAAGGCAAGGAAAAGAAAAACAATTACTACAAGAAGTTTCTCCTTCTTCATAAATTTCTTCAGACAAGCCCCGACGCCTCTTTTAAGCATCGGGGCTTATCATAGGGTGTGGCAGCCGACAGGGTTACAGCTTTACTACATTAACAGCCTGGGGGCCCTTGGGGGTGTCCTGGATGGAAAACTCCACCCGGTCGC
Source organism: Anaerolineae bacterium (assembly GCA_025062375.1). Taxonomy (NCBI): domain Bacteria; kingdom Bacillati; phylum Chloroflexota; class Anaerolineae; species Anaerolineae bacterium. The sequence continues at coordinate 5,271 of JANXAG010000043.1, forward strand.
CTTCCTCAAGGTTGCGGAAGCCTTCCCCCACGATGGCCGTGTAATGGACGAAGACGTCCTTATCCGAGCCGTCGGGCCTGATGAAGCCATAGCCCTTGACACGGCTGAACCACTTGACGGTTCCGGTGGTTCTGGTACCCACTGCTAACCTCCATTTCTTTAAATTTCCTCCGGTTAACCCCCTCAAGCCCCTTCTAAGGAAAAACCGCCGGTCTCTCCCCCCGGCGGCTCCCGCTGGAGTAACAAGAGAAGACCTAACCGGCGCTTTCATTTTAACGCAACCCGAACCTTTTGTCAAATTAAAGTCTTACAAAGTCTAACGCCGCAGCCTGCATGTGTAAAGACCCCCCGTCAAGCTCCAGAAGAAAACCAGCTCCGGTGGTTACGGGAGCAAACGCATCCTCACCAGTGGCGGTGGCATAATATCCGGTAACATTCTACGTGGGAGAAAGCGGCGGTTTGACTAAATTATTTCTTTCACCTATAATTTGAAAGCCATGAAGTCCAGGGAAAGGGTTCGCACAGCCTTAGCTCATAAAGAGCCCGACCGGGTCCCAATAGACCTTGGTGGTTCTTTAGTTACCGGGATAAATGCTGTAGCATACCACCGCCTCAAACAATACCTCGGGATTGATGGGCAGCCTGTAAAAGTTGCCAACATAATTTTGCAATTGGCGGAGGTAGAGGAACCGGTAAGGAGACGTTTTGGGGTGGATGTGATAGAGCTTCCCCTTCTGGAACCAGTGCCTGGGGTTAAGAACACCCGGTGGAAGCAGTGGACTTTACCAGATGGCTCTCCAGCATTGATTTCAGCAGATTTTGAGCCCGAACGAACTCCCCAGGGCGATCTCCTCATAAGGACTCCCGATGGACGTATAGCCCATTGGATGCCAGCAGGCACCTATCATTTCCTCCCTAAGGAACCCCCTATAAAAGAAGCAACTCTGGAAGAGTTGGAGCGCTTTGAACCAGCTCGCCTGTCAGATGAAGAACTGGAATTTCTCCATCATGTTGCTCGTCGCCTCTATCAAGAAACCGATTACGCAATTTTCGGATGGTTTGGGGGAAGCCTGATTGAAAGTGGACAGTTTGCAAGGGGCTGGGCTGAGTTCCTGATGGACCTCAAGCTGAACCCTGATTTTGCCTCAAAGCTTATAGCTAAGTTAGCCGAAGCCGCTTTGAGGGATTTAAAACGCTACATAGAAGCGGTTGGCGAATATGTGGATGTGATCGGCTTTGGCGATGATCTGGGGACCCAGATGGGCCTCCAGTTCAGCCCTGAATTTTACAGAAAGTTCTTCTTTGAACATCACCGCAGACTTTACAGCATGGTCCACACCCACACCAGAGCTTATGTGTTTCTTCATTCTTGTGGCTCTGTTTACGACCTTATTCCTGACCTAATTGAAGCAGGGGTTGATATTTTGAATCCGGTGCAGACTGCTGCTGCCAAGATGGAGCCCGAAAGACTTAAGAAAGAGTTTGGAGATAGACTGAGCTTTTGGGGTGGTGGAGCATGCCCCCAAACCGTCCTTCCCTGGGCCACCCCTGAGGAGGTGGAAGAACACGTTCGCCAGAGACTTCGCATTTTTGCCCCGGGCGGGGGTTATGTATTTGCTCCCATCCATAACATTCAGCCCGATGTTCCCCCTCAGAACATTGTGGCCATGTATGAGGCAGTTTTGAAATGGGGCCATTACCCTATTTCTTAACTCTTCCGCTCAATTCATCCCTCCAATGCTTGAGGGAGGAGGCAAGAGATGACTTCCATATCTGGAGTGATGCCCGCCTATAACGAGGAAGCCAACATTGGCCCCATGATTGAGGAAATGGACAGGGTCCTTTCCTCGATCACTGATGATTACGAAATAATCGTGGTGGACGACGGAAGCAAGGATAATACTGCCCAAAAGGTGATGGAAAAAGCTTCTATATATCCAAAAGTGCGCCTCATCCGCCATGAGAAAAACAGGGGCTACGGTGCTGCTGTGTACTCCGGCATCACAGCGGCTACCAAAGAGCTCATATTCTTTACTGATTCAGACCGTCAGTTCAAGCTGGAGGAGCTTAAGAAACTGCTTCCTCTTATAAAAGAAGCAGACCTGGTGGCCGGGTACCGTCCTAAGCGGATGGACCCCTGGTACAGGGTGCTCTTCGGATGGGGCTGGAGTTTTCTGGTGACGGTGCTTTTTGGGTATACAGTCAGGGACATAGATTGTGCTTTTAAGCTTTTCAAACGGGAAGTTATAGAGAAAGTGGGGCCTCAAATTCAGTCTTTTGGGGCTACCTTCAGCGCTGAATTCCTGGTAAGAGCCAAGAGGGCTGGCTTCAAATTCCAGGAGGTCCCGGTTACCCATCTCCCAAGGCCCGCCGGGAAACAAACCGGAGCACGCCTCGATGTTATTACGAGGGCTTTCAAGGAGCTTTTCCTTCTGAGGTGGAGGCTCTGGCGAGAATCTCTTGGACAAAGCGAGGAAGGATAAAAGCAGCCAGATGGAGTTCCGGGGTGTAGTAATTGGTCGTAAGCTCCCTTTGTTTGTATCTTTTCCACAAAGTGCTCAGCTTAACCCTTGCTGACCTCCCTCCCGCCGCCACGTAAGCCCACATTCCCGAAGGGTAAGAGGGCATAAAGCCAAGGTAGACTTCTACAAAGGGGAAAAGTTTGCGCAAGGCTTGAACTGTGGATGACAATTCTCCGGGGTTAAGATGGGGGGTGCCAGCCTGCAAGGCCATAAGCCCCTTCTCTTTGAGTGCTTTCCTGCAGGAAATGAAGAAATCTTCTTCAAAAAGCCTCCTTGCGGGCCCTATGGGGTCGGTGGAATCTACGATGATGGCATCAAATTTAAGGTCTGTCTTCAGGACAAACTCTTCCCCAGGCGTGGTTATTATCTTAACCCTGGGGTCATGGAAAGAGCCCCTGTGAACGGGTTCAAGGTACTGGATGGCTGCATCCAGGACGTCCTGGTCTATCTCCACAAGGTAAGCTTCCTTTACCGGATGGCGCAGGACTTCCCTTAGAGCTCCACCATCCCCACCGCCTACGATAAGCACTGATGAGGGGTCTGGCAGTGAGAGAAGGATAGGGTGAACTAACATTTCATGGTAGAAAAATTCATCCCTTTCGGTAAGCATGAAGCACCCATCAAGGCTCATGGCTAATCCATGATCCTCAGTAAGGGCGATCTCCAGAGTTTGATAGCGGGTCTTCCGGCGCACAAGCCAATTTTTCACTTTTAAGCCAAATATGGTTCCCGGTGTTTGTAGCTCCCAGATCCATTTGTCCGGGTCTAGCATAGCCCCATCTCCCAATACAAAAATTTCCCTGGCAATTGGGCCCTTGGGGGCGAGCCCAACTGCCAGGGAGCCACTGCTGCCCAAGGAGCAGCGTTTGTTTTGAGTCAGGTGTCATAATCTCTATACTCCAGGTGCAGGCTTTGGTCCTGAAGGATGCCCCTCTCTATCTTCAGGGATTTTACCCTTTTAGGCTTGAGCACCTGGCGGATATGCTCTACGGCTGCCTCGGGGTCAGTGTTGCCGCAGGTGAAAGCATCAACGGCTGCATACTTGTATTCAGGCCAGGTGTGGATGGAAATATGAGATTCGGCTATCACTGCCACCCCCGATATCCCGTGGGGCTGAAACTGGTGGACTTTGGTGTCCAGCAAGAAGGCCTTAGCCTTCTGGACCGCCTCCTTCAGGGTTTTTTCAATGAGCTCGGCAGAATTCAGGTCCCCCTGGCAGTCCCAGAATTCCACCACAAGCTGACGGCCCAGAGCTTTCATTTCTCACCTCCTTTCCAGTTTTTCTTTGGAATTCCCTCCAAAAGTAAAGCCCTCTCGTCCTCATCCCTTCCAAGACTCGGACGAAGGGCTTTATCTTTTTCTTTCTTTTTATACCATACAAAGCTTTTTCTGTCAAAAATTTGAGGGGAGCTTTCGGAACTTCCTGCCGAATTTCAGGAGGGGCGCAACCCGCGGCTACAAGCTCAAAGCTCACCACTGCTCAGGTTCTTTCCGAGGGTAACTTGAGTAAAATCTGCAAAGCGCAAGGGAAAGCACAAAAAAGACCCCCTGGCCAAAAAGGCTCAGGGGGTCTATCACGGAGGGGGCTATTTATTGGCCCAGTTCTTTCAAAACCGCAGGAATTATTTCCTTTATCTCTCCCACTATGCCCAGGTCCGCCACCTTTAAAATGGGGGCAGTGGGATCGCGATTTATCGCCACAATGCAGCGGGCATTGCGAATGCCATAGTAATGCTGGATAGCCCCCGATATCCCACAGGCTATGTAAAGTTTGGGTTCCACCTGATGGCCTGACATCCCCACCTGTTTTTCCAGCTCTATAAGGCCTTCATCCACCGCCCCCCTGGAGCCAGCAAACTCAGCATTGAGGGCCCGGGCAAGTTTTTTGACTATTTCAAGCTCTTCCTCGCCCTTTACCCCTCTTCCGACGGAAACTATAATCCTGGCACTGGACAGGTTTGTGGGGATTGTAAAATCGGCGAACCCTTTAACTTTCACCCTGGAGGGCACAGTTTCAACGGAAATGGTCTGGACTTCACCCGTGCGGTAAGGATCGTAGTAGGCCGGACGGAAATAGCCGGGAAGGATGGTCACCATTTGAGGCTTGAGGTTAGGGTTAGCCAAGGAACGGAAATATTCACCCCCATACATAGGATGAGAACCGGTAACAGTGCGGGTAGCTTCGTCCAGGAATATTTCAGCGCAGTTGGTTATAAGGCCAGCACCGAGTTTCTGGGCAAGGTAAGGGGCCAATTCTCTTGCCGGGGCAATGGCAGGAAAGAGCACTATTTCCGGTTTCTGCTCCCTGATGAAATCTCCCAGAGCTTTGGCGTAAAGCTCCAGGTCATACTGAGAAAGCTCAGGGTTTTCCAGGATATAAACGTAATCGGCTCCGTATCCTATGAGTTTACGGGCTTCTTCCTCTCCAACGGCAAAAGTGACGGCTTTGAGGTACGCTCCGAGGGAGTCAGCCAGTTCGCGCCCCTTCCCCAGAACCTCCAGGGATGCAGGGATGGGTTCTCCGTCCTTCATCCAGATCACTGCTAGGATATCCCGATAAAGTTCTTCTTCCGGGACTTCGCCCATCATCAGTTCATAGTATTCCATAGCTCAAACCTCCCATGGCCCTAAATAAGATGCCTTTCCCTTAGGAAGCTGACAAGTTCCCTGGCCAGGTCTTCCGGTGTTCCACGGCTCACGCGGCCCCGGACCCTTTCTGGCGGGAAGGATAGGCCGCGTTCTTCCACTTCGGGCTTGAGGTCCTCTTCGCTCAGGCCCAGGTCCGAAGCTTTCCAGACGGGAAGTTCCCACTGGTAAGAGTTCATGATGCGCGCACCGTGGGGGAGACGAGGGACGTTAGCTCCCGGAGCAATGCACAGCACAGCAGGCAGTTCCACTTCTACCTCCAGGAATTTCTCATCCCAGCCCCTTATAACCCTGGCCTTGCCCTCCGAGATTTCCAGAATACGGTAGACCTCGTTCACGCACGGGATATCAAGAGCAGCAGCAAGCCTTGGCCCCAGTTGCCCCTGGCCGGTATCGGCAGACATGGCTCCAGCAATTATGAGGTCAAAATCGCCAAGTTTCTGGATTGCTCTGGCCAGAGCCAACGCCGCCCCCCGGAAGTCAACCCTGGCAAGAAGTTCGTCTGAAAGAAGGATTCCCTCATCAGCTCCGCAGGCCCAGGCTTCCCTGATGGAGTCCTCTACCTCAGGCCTTCCTATGGATATTACGGTGACCCGAGCTCCCAGCCGGTCTTTAAGGGTAAGGGCCTCTTCCAGAGCATTGCGGTCAACAGGATTTATGACCAGTTCCGCTTCCTCCAAAGTTACTTGCTGGCGCCTCAGGTCTACCTTAATCCCTCTGGGATCTCTAACCTGTTTTATGGGGACGATCACCCTCATAGGCTCCACTCCTTTTTACGGTCTTATTCTCACTCCAAATTCGCGGAAGAGGTTTTCGGCAATGACAATCCTTTGGATTTCGTTAGTTCCTTCGTAGATCTCAGCGATCTTGGCATCGCGATACATGAGTTCTACCACAAAGTCACGGGTGTAGCCCATTGCGCCATAAATCTGGAGGGCGATGTTAACGGCCTTGGTGGCTATTTCAGAGCCATACATTTTGCACATGGCAGCATAACGGGTGAAGGGCTGGCCTGTATCCACGAGCCAGGCGGTTCGGTAGACAAGACTCCTCAGGGCCTCTATTTCAGTGGCAAGCTCGGCTATCATCCACTGGATTGATTGCTTGTGCGCTATTGGTTCACCGAACTGCTCCCTTATGGCTGCCCACTCCATTGCCATCCTGAGAGCGGTTTGAGCCCCACCGAGACACGCTGCGCCCAGGGTAAGCCGACCCATATCCAGGCTTTGCATAAAGACTATGAAGCCAGCCCCGAAAGGTCCCAGGACGTTCTCCTTAGGAACGCGGACATCTTCCAAGATAATCTCAGCTGTGCTGGAGCCGCGGATTCCCATTTTATCTTCAAGTTTGCCAATCTTGACACCCGGATAATCCCTTTCCACGATGAAAGCCGTTATCCCTCCTCTGGGGCCGAGAGCCGGGTCTGTTACCGCCATGACGGTTATAACGTCGGCTATATCGCCGTTGGTGATGAACTGTTTGGTGCCGTTGAGGACGAAGTAATTCCCATCCCTTATAGCTCTGGTCTTAATGGCAGCAGCATCGGAGCCTGCACCAGCTTCAGTGAGGGCGAAGGCTGCTATTTTCTCGCCGCGGGCGAGGGGCGTAAGGTATTTTTTCTTCTGTTCCTCGTTGCCTCCAAGGTAAATAGCCATGGCCCCTATGCCTATGTGGGCCCCGACGATGGTGGCAAAGGAGGAAGAGACCTTACCCAGCTCCTCAGCAACAATACAATAGCCTATTTCTCCTGCCCCCATGCCCCCGTATTTCTGGGGAAAGGGGACCCCAAGGAGGCCAAGTTCGGCGGCCTTTTTGACCACTTCCATCGGGACCCGGTGCTCTTCGTCAACTTTTTTGGCAATGGGTAAAACTTCCCTTTCGGCAAATTCCCGGGCCATCCTTCTGAGCATCTGATGTTCTTTGCTGAAGGAGAAATCCATAACCACCTCCCCTTTAGGGCTTTATCTTGAGGCCATATCCGGAGAAAATGTCGGAGGCTACGATGAAGCGCTGGATTTCAGTGGTGCCCTCTATAATGGCCAGGGCACGAGCATCACGGTAGATCCTCTCAATGGTGTATTCCCGCATGTAACCGTAGCCTCCGTGCACCTGGAGCATCCTATCAGCTATCCAGTGGACAATTTCCCCCCCGAAGGCCTTGGCCATGGCCGCTTCTTTTGTGAACCTTTCGCCTTTATCGGCAAGCCAAGCGGTGTATTCCACCAGGTGGCGCAGAGCTTCTATCTTTATGGCCGATTCAGCCACGTAGTTCTGGATAGCCTGTTTAAGGGCTATAGGTCCACCGAACTGGGAGCGCTCAGTGGCATAACGGGTGCCTTCCCTCAGAGCTGCTTCGGCCAGGCCAAGGCACATGGCCGCAGTGCCCAGCCGGGCGTAATCAAGGGCTCGCATGGCTATTTTGAACCCTTCTCCTTCCTGGCCCAGCAGATTTTCGGCAGGGACCCGGCACTCTTCAAGGTAGATGGGGTTGCAGACAACCCCCCTGAGCCCCAGAAGGCGTTCTCTGCGCCCCACTTTGAAGCCGGGAAAGTCTTTTTCCACAATGAAAGCGCTTATACCCTTGGCCCCAGCCTGTGGATCGGTTTTGGCAAAGACGATGAAGACATCAGCTATACCGGCGTTGGTCACCCAGATCTTATTTCCGGTAAGGATGTATTCATCGCCTTTCCTCACGGCTATCGTCCTTATAGCGGCGGCATCGCTTCCGGCTTCGGGCTCGGTGAGGGCAAAGGCTCCCAGCTTTGCTCCTTCGGCCATCTCGGGAAGGTATTTCTCTTTTTGTGCTTCGTTCCCTTCCCTAAGGATTGTGTTCCCGGCAAGGCCCAGGTGGACGTGCAGGGTAAGGGCGGTGGACATACAGGCACCAGCCATTTCCTCCATAAGGAAGCAGTAGCCGAGGTTATCAAGCTCTGAGCCACCGTATTTTTCGGGAAAAGTTGCTCCCAGGAATCCCTGTTCGGCCATTTTCTTGAGGATTTCCATAGGCGGCTTTTCTTCGTGGTCGGTGGTTTGGGCCAGAGGGGCTACTTCTTTCTGGGCAAAATCTTTGAACATGTTGCGAAACATCTGGTGTTCTTCGCTAAGGGTAAAATCCATGCTTCCCTCCTTCCCTCAAAGGTGGGGGGTGAAGGCACGAGCAAGGATGTTGAGAGCAATGGGCCTTCACCCCCAGAGGCGGTTATCGGTCTTTGAATTGGGGCTGGCGCTTCTCCAGGAAAGCCCGCACACCTTCGCGCATGTCTTCCGTCTCGCAGAGCCTGGCAAAGCGGTCGGCTTCGTACAGGAGTCCATCTTTGAGGCTCATCTCCATGCCCTTGTTAACAGCGTCAATTATGGCTTCAATGGCGAGCTTCCCTTTAGAAGCGATCTTCTTGGCCAGGTCTTTGGCGGCCTTGAGGACCTCACCGGCGGGGACGACTTTGTTCACCAATCCTATGCGGTAAGCTTCCTGAGCGGTGATCATGTCGCCTGTAAGGAGCAATTCAAAGGCTTTGCCCTTGCCCAGGAGTCTGGGAAGACGCTGGGTCCCACCCCACCCGGGCATTATGCCCAGATTTATTTCAGGTTGGCCGAAGCGGGCCCTATCGGAAGCGATGCGGATGTGGCAGGCCATAGCCAGTTCGTTCCCGCCTCCCAGGCAGACCCCGTTTATAGCTGCGATTACTGGCTTAGGGGAGTTTTCAATCATGTTGAACAATTCCTGGCCTTTCAGGACCACCTCCTTAGAGTCTTCATAGCCCTTGAGTTTGTTGATTTCGTTTATATCAGCCCCGGCCACAAAAGCGAACTGCCCGGCACCTGTAATGATAATGACCTTG
>JANXAG010000044.1 GCA_025062375.1 Anaerolineae bacterium
TGCATCCCGCCCAAGAGTGGGACCTTAACCGTGGCAAACCCTTAGCCCACGAGGGTGGGCAAACCATCTATACCTATCAGAGCCAAAATGAGCAGTTACAGCAATTTGCTGAACCCCGAGGCTGATGTTATACTCCTTTTCCGGAGGAAAAACAGGAGGAGACATATGATAAGCGCTGAACCCTTTTTCTTCCCCGGCAACGAAATTGGATGCCTTTTAGTCCACGGCTTTACGGGGACCCCTAATGAGATGCGGAGGCTGGGAGAATTCCTGGCAGAACATGGCTTCACAGTGAAAGGCGTCCGTTTAGCCGGCCACGGAACCTCCCCTCTGGATATGGAAAAAACCACCTGGAAAGATTGGTTTAACTCCGTTCTAGAAGGGTACCAAGAACTTCAGAGGCTGACCTATAAAATTTTCCCGATTGGCCTCTCCCTGGGGGCAGCCCTCTCCCTCCATCTGGCAGTTCACTACAGCGTTGACGGCGTCGTAGCCCTTTCAGCTCCAGCCTTCATCAAAGACCCACGCCTCTTCTTCCTGCCCATAGCCAAACATTTCATCCGTTTCGTCAAAAAGGGCCCATCGGATTTCTTTGATCCAACCGTTCCTCAGTGGCACCTGGATTACTCCGTTTACCCCACCAGATCCATAGAACAGCTCCTCCAGTTCCTGGCCCACATGAGAAGGGAACTGCCCATGGTTAAAGCCCCGGTGCTTTTTATCCATTCCAAAACTGATAGATCAGTCCCACCGGAAAACCCTCTCTATCTCATCCAGCGCATCGGTTCAGCCGAGAAATCCATCATATGGATAGAGAAAAGCGGGCATGTGATAACTGAAGACATCGCCCGGGAGGAAGTCTTCAATGCGTGCCTTAATTTTATCCGTCAGCATTCTGGCCCTGGCCCTTCAGAGTTGCCGTGAGCCCACTGAAGAATTCAACATCGGAGCAGCACCGACGGTTATGAAAGCCCTGGATGAAGTGGCAATGGATTTCAGAGGATGCAAAGTCAACATAAGCTACGCATCCTCGGGCCAGATAGCCCAGCAGGTGCGGCAGGGAGCCCCTTTTGACCTCCTGATTTTAGCCGATAAGGATTACATTGAGGCATTGGCGAGGGAAGGCTATGTTCTTGAAGAGAGCATAAAGACCTATGCCCGGACAAACCTAGTGGTCTGGATTCCAGAGGACGGGCCTCGTCTTGAAAACCTCAGAGAACTGATTTACATCCCTGGAAAGATAGCGGTAGCCAACCCCGAGTATGCTCCCTCGGGAAAAGCTGCCGTTCAGGCTCTAAGGGCGGCCGGCCTCTGGGAGGAGTTGAAAGATAAGCTCGTTTACGCCGAAAACCTTCGCGAAGCAACCCAGTACGCCGAAGTGGGCAGTGCTTCCGCCGCCATCACCTCCCTTTCCCTCGTCCTGGACCTGAAGGGCCACTACTTTGTAATCCCAAAAGAACTCTACACCCCTCTTGAGCAGAGTCTGGCCATCGTAAAGGGGGCGAAGCACGAAAAATGCGCGCGAGATTTCATTGCCCACTTCCTCGGGCCAGAGGGCAAAAATATCCTGAAAAAGCATGGCTTTGAGGTTCTGGAGGAATGAAAGAATGGATCTGAGCCCTCTTTTGCTCTCTTTAAAAGTAGCTCTCACCGCTACGGCTTTAGCTACCGTAACCGGACTCGCGCTGGCTATATTGGTCACCAGGGTTCATTTTATGGGCAAAACCCTCTTAGAAGCTTTTTTGACTTTGCCCCTTGTCCTTCCGCCGAGCGTTGTGGGCTATTACCTTCTGATGATAATGGGCCGGGATGGCCCCTTAGGGTGGCTTGGCTGGCTTTTCACCTGGAAAGCAGCCGTTATGGCTTCGTGGATCGTAGCCCTGCCTTTGATGTTCAGGGCAGCCAAGAGTGCCCTGGAAAGTGTAGATCCATCGCTCGAGATGGTGGCCAGGACCCTAGGGGTTCCCCCCTGGAAAGCTTTCTTGGACGTAACCCTGCCCTTAGCAAGCCGGGGAATAACGGCAGGGGTCATTCTGAGTTTTGCTAGAGCCCTCGGGGAGTTCGGCGCTACGCTGATGGTGGCTGGGAACATTCCAGGCAAAACCAGAACTATTCCTCTGGCTATCTACACCGCCGTCCAGGCTAACCGGATGGATACAGCCACCTTTTGGGTGGTAATCACTGTCTTCCTGGCCTTCATTTTTATCCTGATAGTAAACAAACTTCAGGCAAGATGATGCCCGTTTTAGTAGCACAATTTTCTAAAAAGCTTGGAGAAATTTCTCTGAATATAAACTTTGAGCTGGGAAGAGAGGTGCTGGTGCTCTTCGGCCCCTCGGGAAGCGGCAAAACTTCTATCCTCCGGTGCCTTTCCGGCCTCTTGACCCCCGAAAAGGGTTTCATTGAGCTAGAAGGTCGGGTGCTTTTCTCTTCCGATGGCAAAAGGGTGAAGGTGAATGTCCCCGTTCACCTGCGACGTATAGGCTTTGTGTTTCAGGATTATGCCCTCTTTCCCCACATGACAGTGGCGGAAAATATCCTTTACGGATGCAGAAACAAAGCAAAAAGGCGGGAAATTTTACAGATGTTCCTGGAGAAAATGGGTCTGAAGGGCCTTGAAAGCTACTACCCCCACGAACTTTCAGGAGGTCAGAAGCAGAGGGTGGCTATAGCCAGAGCCCTGGCGGCTGAACCACGCCTCCTCCTTTTGGACGAGCCCTTTTCGGCGCTGGATAAACCAGTGCGACACAAGCTTCAATCCGACCTTCTGAAACTCCAGGAAGAAATGGAAATCCCAGTAATTCTGGTAACCCACGACTTGGAAGATGCCTTTATCATGGGCACCAAGCTGGCTGTGGTAAACGCAGGAAAAATTGAACAGATTGGAGAAAAAGAGGAGGTGTTCCGGCACCCCCGCACCAGAGCCGTGGCTAAGTTCATAGGAGCCAGGAATATTATGCAAGGGAAAGTGCTGGGCAGGGACGAAAAGGGAGTTTACATTGATTGGAAAGGCTTTGTCTTTGAGGCCTTACCCCACGAAGCATCACCTGGCTCAGAAATTACTTTCTGCATACGGCCCGAAGATGTAATGATCATAAGACCTGATAGACCCCTCCGAGGTGGGATCAGAGAAAACCTCATAAGCGGAGTTATAGTGCGGGAAATTCACAAGGGCGACCATTATACCCTCTTCTTCAAAGTGCGCCCGGTGGAAACGGGAAAGGATTACGATTTAGAAATTTCAATCCCCGCCCACGCCTATATACGCCTGGAACTCGGAGTTGGCAAAGAAGTGCTGGTCTCCCTCAAAAAGAGCGCTCTGCATATTATCCAGGACTCTTAAGGCCGCTTCCTGTTAGGGGAACCACAACAGTCTTGCCCGAAAGGTCATGGAGGTGGTCCAGCGCCGCCACAGCCACCGCCGAAGTCGGTTCTACGAAGAAACCTTCAAGGGCAAGCTCCTTCCTGGCTTTGAGAATTTCTTCCTCCTCCACCACTAAGATCCCTCCGCCGGTTTCCCTAACCGCCCGAAGAATTTCCTTTGCCCGGAGGGGTTTTGCTATACTTATGCCCTCGGCCACGGTGGGGCCCGGGGTGTAGTCGGGAATTTCTTCAATTCCGAGGCGGAAAGCTTCAAAGAGGGGTGAGCAGTTTCTGGCTTGAACCCCATACAATGCGGGCATGGAGTCCACAAGGCCCGTCTCCAGAAGATTCCGGAACCCTTCGTAAAGGCCCAGGAGCAAGGTCCCGTGCCCAACCGGAAGCACCATGGCATCAGGAACCCTGCCAAGCTGCTCCCAGATTTCATAGGCAACCGTCTTCATCCCCTCCAGGATTAGGGGATTGTAGTAGTGACTGGCGTAGTAATAGCCTTTTTCCGCCTCCTCCCAGACGGCTCTGGCGGCTTCTTCCCTGGGCCCTTTCACTTCCACCAACTCTGCACCGTAGATAGCTATCTGGGCTTTCTTGGCCGGAGAAGCATGAGCCGGAACAAAGATGCGGGCTTTTATCCCGGCTCTCGCTGCATAAGCGGCCAAAGAAGCTCCCGCATTTCCCGATGAATCTTCCACCACCTCCTTAATCCCTGCGCTCTTGAGAAAACTCACCAGCACAGCGGTCCCTCTGTCCTTGAAAGAACCCGTGGGTGAAAGGTACTCCAGTTTGAAATGAAGAGGCATCCCTCTCCATTCGGCTTCCACAAGAGGTGTTAAACCCTCCCCCATGGATACAATTTCACCAACTTCTGGAAGCGACTCCCGGTATCGCCACAGAGAAAAGGTTCCCCGATGGATTCTATGGTGAGCAAAAGGCTTCGGATTGCGGAGGTTGAAATACCCACCACACGGACAACGCCAGAGGGTGGTGGTCGGAGGGTAAGAACGACCGCAGGCAGAACAGGTGAACTCCAATTTTCCCCTCCCACAAAAATAGGGCTACCTTCTATTCGGGTATATAATAAAGCAGGTTCAGGAAGATGGCAATCGGGCCAAGAAACTTCTATATATAACAGGACAAGGCACTTTGCAGGGTTTCCCGTCGCTCCGGTCCCACACCTGGGGGAGGGATGTGAAGCAACCGGATAGCAGAACCGGAAAGTTTGCAGAATCCGAAAAATTCGTTTAAGCTTAAAACAAAGGAGGTGTTATGCTTAAAGTTCGTGCGATTTGCCTTGTTTTTATCTTTTTCCTGGCCCTTTCTTTCCCCGCCTTTCCTGCTCTAGCTGAAGGCTCCTCTCCGCTTAAGGTCTACTACGCCGGACCTGAAGACAGAGCGCTCACAGCCCTGACCATAGCCCCCGCCTTTCGCCTGGTTTACGACCCAGCCCAGGCTGACGTCCTTTTCCTCAATGGCTCTATACCCGAGCCCGAAAGGCTTGCGGCTCTAGTTCGGGGAGGGGCTGGCTTAGTGCTCATCCTGGGCCCAAATGTCTCCACCTCTCAGGTGGAAACTCTGCTGGGCTTTCCGGTCACCTTGAAAGCGCGGGAGGATCCCCTCAGCCTGATCGGCGTGGAGAGGGTTCACGACCCATTGCTCACTGAGATCGTGTGGACCAGCGCACCGCAGATCCGGCAGCGCCTTGAGGTGAAAACGCCTGCCTCAGGCGTGACAGCCCTGGTGGTGGGATTTGAGGACGGCTCCTGGGTCCTGTGGTCTGCCCAGAACGGACGGGCTTATGTCTTCAACGCCTTTTTAGGCGAGGCCAATCCCCAGTTTCAGGACTGGGGCTATTTCAACTACTTCATCTACCATTTAACGATGCGGGTAGCAGGCCGGACCCCCGTCTCTTTCGCCGATTATCCAGCTTCTCCGGTGCCTCACGCGCGGGAGCGTCTTATCCTTTATATCCTTTTGGCAGGGATGCTGGCAGTAGCCGTGCTGATTTTCTGGGCCGTTCGGCGCTACAGCCGCGCCCATCCGGAACTGCTGGACGTCCTGGTGGCTGACCGGCAGGATTTCATCGCTCGTGAGGCTGGAACGGCCTGGGAGGAGATCGGCTTCCACCGCCCTCTGGCGGGCTTCTTCGTGGCCCTGATGATGGGCATTGTCCTCTTCATCCCCCTCATTATTTACCAGAACCTCATCCTCCCCGCTTACATTCTCCCCTCCGCCCAAGCTCTGGGCATCTGGGGACGGGTGGTCCAGTTCTTTAACTTCCTCTGGCTGCTTTTTGACCTGGGCACCAGTGCCGCCTTCATCAAATTTTTCGCCCAGTACCGGGTCCATGATCCCCGCCGGGCCATTCAGTATGGGCAGGTTTTCGTCTGGTGGCAGGCCCTATCCGGCGCATTTCAGGTGGCGATGGTGACAGCAGTAGCGGGCACTTTCCTCCCCAGAACCCCTTACGCCCTCTATACCTGGAGCGTCATTATCCACACCTTTATCCAGATCCCTGGTTTCTACCAGGTGATGCGGCACGGGCTGATGGCCTGGCAGCGGTTTGACTACGCCCAGACGCTGGACATCGCCCTGGCTCTCATCTTCCCCATCATCACCCAGCCGGTGCTGGTGACGCTGATGGTGCGATGGGGAGCAGCAAACCCTGTCTTTGGCGGGCCGATGGGGGGCGTACTGGGGATGGGGATGGCTGCCTACGCCTCCGAACTTCTTGCCTTTCTGCTGGGCCTCTGGCTCTACCGGCGGTTGGGCTACAATCCCCGCCTCCTCTTCCTGGCCCACTTTAACTGGAGCATCGTCAAAGAAGCCCTGCGCTTCGGAGTCTTTGAAATGTTGGGGTCCATTGCCTGGGCAGCAGGCCAGGCCCTGGAGATCCTCATCACCCAGACTCGGCTGGTCAACTACAATGAGGTTTGGGGAAACTGGACTCTGGCCCAGAACTTCGTCTTCGCCTACAACGTATTGCACACCCTTTACGCCAACCTGATGTCCTCCATCTCCGAGGCTATCTCTCATGCCCGGAAGGTGTTGAGCCAGTATTACTCGGTGATGGCTTACAAGTGGGGTGGCCTGATAAGCGCCTTCATCGGCGCTGTGCTCCTGGCAGTAGCCGACCGCTTCATCCTGGGAGCATCAGGGCCAGAATTTGTCCGAGCTGCCACTTATGCCATCCCCCTCATTATCTGGGGTGCCATCCAGTACCCTTCATGGGTGGGAGATAACGTCCAGCTGGGGGCCAACCGCCCATACCTTAAGTCCATCCTGGTAGCAGGAGAGCAGGCCATCCGCATCCTCCTGGCGCTTATTTTGCTGCGGCGCTACCAGATCAATGCCCTTATCTTCGCCTACTTCGTGGCCCTGCTGACCAAAGATATCGTGGCCTACTTCATCAACCACCGGCTCTGCTTCCCTCAGCGGTTCTATTTCTGGCAATCGCTGGGAGCCCCGCTTCTGGCAGGAGCAGCCCACTACCTGGTCCTGCGCTGGCTCACAGGCCTTATCTGGCAGGGCGATCAGGTGACCAGTGTCCTCATTTTCTTCATCGGCATCCTGCCCTCCTATCCGCTGTTCGCTTTCTTCTACGGCTTCTTCGGGGGCTGGGATGACGCAACTTTGGAAGAGGTTCGGCAGGCAGCAAATCTTGCAGGCTTTGTGCGACCGCTGGCCTGGCTCTTCTGGGGAGCGAGCGCGCTGGGGGCCCGGATCAGCCCCTTCCATGGGCGTTTCCCCATCACGATATACGCAACTGCGATGGAGGAAGCCCATTCTCTTACCAGGGAGCGAGTTAAGTTGATCTGATAGAAAGCCCCCTCCTGTGACAGGGCCATTATGGTTCTATGAGAACATAATCCTTATTCCCTGCAGGGAGGCGGGAAAGATCTTGCCAGCGGTAAACTCCCACCGCCAGTTTATACTTGCCCTCAGGTACATCCAGAACCCGCTCGTCCCGGTAAGTGCGGCCGGGGACCCAGGACGAAGTACCCATAGCCGTAAGCCAGAAAGGAGGACCATCGCTCTGGGCCACCTTTTGCCCTTTCTCATCCAGAACATGGATAAAAACGGAGTAATCTTCTGGAATCACATCAATGGCGCGCCAGTAAAGGGTGAGATGCAGAGGCCTCCCCGGATTCAAATCGTATCCCACAAGGCTGATGAGCCCGCCGAAATTTACCTCAACATACCTTTGGGGAACAAGCTCCCCCTTCCCTGACGGCTCAAAGGGACAGCGCTCTTGAGGCACAAGCCGGCACAGAAAGCTTGAGCTGCGCCTGAAACCTGCAACCTGAACCATTGTATCTCCATATAAAAGCACTATGGGGCCTTCAGATCTGAAATTTTTGACCTTCCACTTCTCCCCTGCCGAAACCTCTAAGGCTACCACAAAGTATTGCCCGAGATCCCAGGGAATGGTTTCCACCGCCACCGTTTCGCCCACTTTCCACAGGGGTGGCGGATACCAGATAAGGGTTGGGAGAGGATGGAAAAGGCTTCCGGCAAAGGGCCGGCTTTTTTCGTCCAGAAGGGAAACGTTTATCTTAAAGCCTTCGGGAAGCGATGCGAGCGGTTCCCAGTAAGTTCGCACTGTAAGAAGTTTCCCTTCCCGATACCTGATCAGGTCTAACCCTTTGAACAGAAGTTTACCCTCAAAACAGACTTCAGCAGGGTATGAAGGGCGAGGGTCTTTTACCCTGGCAAAATCAAAGAATTCATCCCCAAGTTCCCGGCGGCTTTTGCCCCTCTGGAGGAGGATATAGCCGTGAGACGCTTCCACAATTCCGAACCCTCCATCCAGAAGCTTAAGGAATTCCCTGTGAAAATCGTTCGGATGCATGTCCGTGGTAGAGGTCACGTCCAGGAGGATAAAATCAGCCACCCCAGTGGAAGGAAATGGGTAAACTCCAGCCCTATCAGTAAAATGCGGGTATAAACCCACAGTGGTGGAAAGAGGGGCTTCTGGGGGAATCAGGGCCTCAAAACGGGAAAGCAAACGGTGGTGAGGGGTTACTTCCGGAAAGGGAACGTTCCAGGCCAGGGGGGTAAAACCTCTCACGAAATGCAGAGTCAGTGCTCCAACAACCATCCAGGCCGAGAGCACCGGGCGAACTTTTTCCTTAAGCCTGGTCATCCCCAGAAGGGCGGAAACGGTTAAAAAGGGAAGAAAAATTGCAGAATAATGCTGCTCTCCAGTGTAAGTAGGGGGGTAATTGCTGAGGACGTTCAGGAGAAAGAAGGGGGCTGAAAAGAACAGGATTTCAGGAGCTAAAAGGGAGAGGAAACCGGTGTGAGCCAACAGGAAAGCTCCGTATCCGGGTCCCCGGGAGAGGATCAGGCCCCAGGCTTCCTTCAAGCCTCGGAGATCCCGATAGCGGGCAACGTAAAGGTAATTTTCTCCAAAGGTCTCCCTTGCGTAGTGGGGTATGATGATAATAAACGCGCAGGCACCATAGAGCAGGCTTATAGCCATGAGAGCGATCCCCAACCTCGGGGATAACCTGAAGAAGGAATAGAGCCCCAGGAGAAAAGCCAGGTAAAACATGTCCTCCCGAGCTAACATTGCAAGGATAGCGAAAGTCAGAAAGGGAACAACCGAACGGCGATGGGCGAAGTAGCAGGCGAACAGGAAAAAGGGAACGGCCAGAGGTGCAGTGTGGAAATCGGCCAGGTTGGCGGCCTGAAGGGCCGGGGAGAGAAGATAAACCAGAGGAAAAGTTAGGGCTACAAACTCGTTCTTGAGTTTATCCCGTGCCATCAGGAACAGGGGAATAGCGCCGAGGGCAAGGAGGAAAGTCTGAAGGATCAAGAGGGTTTCAGCCTTATCCCAGATGAGCAAAAAAGGAGCAAGCAGAAGGATTATGGGTTCAAAGTGGTATGCAAGGGATGAGCCCTCAGTCTGACGGAAAAGCTGTCCGTGCAGTGTAAACCAGACGGCCTGGTGGTTAACTCCAAGGTCAAACATTGCGGTCTGGAAAGACCAGTGTCGGGCAAGGGAGAAACTGCCGATGGCCAGGATATATAGAGAAAGCATGAGGAAGAGGATAGCGCCGGACAGGAATCTTCTCATCCCTTCCATCCGATTACAAAAGCTATGGCCGTGGTCCTGGAATGAGCCAGACTTATATTCCAGCCTTTTACTCCCAGCTCTGTGGCTCTGGCGAGGGCTTTCCCTGAAAGTTTGAGGCAAGGCCTGCCTGATTCATCGCGAAGGATTTCCACTTCTTTCCAGCCTATGGGCCCTATGCCCGTGCCAAGGGCTTTAGCCACTGCTTCCTTGGCCGCAAAACGGGCCGCCAGGCAGTGAATATATCCACCGCAAAGCTTTAGTTCATCCGGAGTGAAGACCCTGGCCTTGAACCTTTCTCCCCAGCGTTGGCAGGCCTTTTCCACCCTCTCCAACTCTACCAGGTCAACTCCCACCAGAAATGCCTGCACCGTCGAAGCCCCTTCCTATGCCCCTGTAAATGAAGCCCAGCGCTTTCATCTTCTCCGGATCGTATATGTTGCGCCCGTCTATGAGGATGGGCTGACGCATCAGATTCCTTATGCGTTCCATATCCAGTTGCTTGAATTCGTTCCACTCCGTGACCAGGATGAGGGCATCGGCTCCCTGGGCGACCTGATACGGGTCTTCCTTGAACTCTACTCCGTTGAGGATAGCCTTGGCGTTCTCCATAGCAGCGGGGTCATAGGCTTTAACCTTTGCTCCCTCGTGCTGGAGCATGTGGATTATTTCCACCGAAGGGGCTTCCCTCATGTCATCGGTGTTGGGCTTGAAGGCAAGGCCGAGGATTCCGACCACTTTGTTCCGGAGGCTACCGCCCAGAAGGTTCCTCAGTTTGTGGACAAGCCTGCGGCGCTGGTCCTGGTTTATCTCAATGACGGCCCGCAGGAGCTGGGGGTGACAACCGTGAGTGGCAGCCATGTAGGCCAGAGCCCTCACATCTTTGGGGAAGCAGCTCCCTCCCCATCCAATCCCCGCCCCAAGGAATTCGGAGCCTATCCTGTGGTCAAGGCCCATCCCCATGGCCACCACTTTAACATCCGCACCCAGGGCCTCGCAGATGTTGGCGATTTCGTTTATGAAGGAAATTTTCGTAGCCAGGAAGGCGTTAGAGGCATACTTTATCATCTCGGCGGTGCGAAGATCAGTGATAATTACTGGAGCCTGAAGGGGGGCGTAAAGTTCAGCTACCTTCTCAGCAGCCTCCCGATTTGTAGAACCTAAAACAATGCGGTCAGGATTCATGAAATCGTAGACGGCAGAGCCTTCGCGAAGGAATTCGGGGTTGGAGACAACCCAGAAGGGGACGGAGGGATTGGTCATGTTTTCCCGGATTATCTCCGCCACAAAGTCTCCCGTGCCTATGGGAACAGTGCTTTTGTTCACAATTATTACGGGGTGGTCCAGATTTCTGGCTATTTCCTTGGCGGCAGCTTCCACATAGGAGAGATCCGCTTCCCCCTCCTCCCCTTCAGGGGTGTTAACTGCGATAAAGATGAACTGGGCGTTTTTGATAGCTTCGGGATAAGAAGTGGTGAAGTATATGCGGCCAGCTCTGAGGTTCCTGCGGACTATTTCTTCAAGGCCGGGCTCGAAGAAGGGGACCTTGCCTCTTTTTAGGCTTTCAATTTTGGCTTCGTTTATATCTACACACCAAACCTTATTTCCGAGATCGGCAAAGCAGGCCCCTGTTACGAGGCCAACGTATCCCACTCCGATGACAGCTATCTCCCTCAAGGCAACCTCCTTTAATTTATGTTTTAACCTTGCCCGATCGCGGAAAGGCTCAGGGCACAATCCCCAGGGAGAGTACGGGGATTTTTTCCGCCCTTTCCAGTTTCCTCAAGTCCCGATAACCGATGGTTCACCATCGTTTCATAATCCCCTTCAGAGGTGGTTTGGGGGCACCATCGGGTTCCCTTATTGCCACCCCTGCCGGTTCAGGGGCGGGGGTTTTTTACACCCTCAATCTTGGGTCAAGGGCATCCCGCAGGCCATCCCCCAGCAAGTTAAAGCCCAGTACAGTAAGCATTATAGCAAGGCCTGGGAATATTACAACATGAGGGGCAGTGAAAACAGAGCCCCGTCCCTGGCCGAGCATCGCCCCCCACTCAGGGGTAGGAGGCTGAGCCCCGAGCCCGAGAAAGCTCAATCCGGCTGCGTCCAGTATGGCCGTCGCTATGCCGAGGGTTCCCTGGACTATGATGGGAGTTAAACAGTTGGGCATTATGTGACGGAACAGGATGCGGCTTGAGGAGCATCCTATAGCCCTGGCAGCCAGCACGTAATCGGTTTCTTTGGCCGCCAGAACCGATGCCCTCACAATCCTGGCGTAGACCGGTATTGAGACGAAAGCGATGGCATAGAGCATGTTTAAAAGCCCTGGCCCCAGAATGGCCACAATGGCAATAGCTAAAAGCAGGCTCGGAAAAGCCAGCATTATATCCATGACCCTCATAACTATGTTATCAACCCATCCCCCGGCATAACCCGAAGCTGCCCCAATCAAAGTCCCTACTATTATGGCCAGGGAGACCGAGGCTACCCCTACGGAAAGAGATACTCTCGCTCCATATATTACACGGCTTAAAAGGTCCCTCCCCACCTCATCAATTCCGAAGGGGTGTTTCCAGGAAGGGGGCTCCCTGCGCCTGGTGATATCCTGAGCGAGGGGGTCGTAAGGAGCTATCCAGGGGGCAAAGATGGCGCAGAAGACAAAAATTCCCAGAAGGACCATCCCTATTATCGCCAGTTTGTTCCGGAAAAGCCTCCTTAGGGCATCCCTGAAGAGGCTTGTCTGAGCAGGTACTCCAATCTCCACCTTCATCACCTCCCCTTAAATCACTCATACCTTATGCGGGGGTCAAGGTAGGCATAGGATATATCCACCACCAAGTTTATTAAGACGAATAGGACAGCGATAACCAGCACGCTGCCCTGGACAGCCGGATAATCCCTGGCCAGGATGCGGTCCACCACAAGTCTGCCCATACCTGGCCAGGAAAAGATAGTCTCAGTAAGGATTGCCCCAGCCAGAAGGTAACCAAGCTCGAGGCCTATGACCGTTATTACAGGCAGGAAAGCGTTCTTGAGGGCGTGCCGGAAGACCACCACCCTTTCCTTGAGTCCTTTAGCCCTGGCCGTCCGGATGTAATCCTGATAAAGGACCTCCAGCAAGCTGGAGCGAGTCATCCTGGCTATTATAGACATGGGGATAGTCCCGAGAGCAATGGAGGGAAGGACGAGGTGTTTTAGGCAATCCACCAAGGCTTCCCAGTTTCCGGTAACCAGGCTGTTAAGGATGTAAAAGTTGGAAAGAAAATAGAGGAACCACATCACCTTTTCGCCGATAGGGCCGGTAAGGTTTATGTTGTAAACTTCAGGGATGGGAGGCATGGGTATACCGGGGGTTATGCGGCCGGAAGGGGGAAGCCACTTAAGCTTAAAGCCGAATACGTACATGAGGATGAGGCCAAGCCAGAAAACTGGCATTGATACCCCTATCAGAGCTCCTACCATGGTGGCTAAGTCAAGGACGGAATTGTGGTAATAGGCCGCGATAATGCCCGCCGTTATTCCGAACAGACAGGCTATGAACATTGCTCCCAGAGT
>JANXAG010000045.1 GCA_025062375.1 Anaerolineae bacterium
TTTAGGGGACACCCCCAAAGTCCCCCGTTGTAGGGCGATCAGAAGTTACAGACGAGGCGAACGAACCCGGAGAACCTGTTTTCTCTGCTCGATTATAGAAAGGAAAACCCAGAACCTCTTTCTTTGGTTTTTCAAAATTCGCCAACGGGACGGGCGCTTATAACACAGAATACTCCAGGAGTCCATCAATTTGAGCCACAATTTCCTGGTCGGTGAAGTGAAGGGCAGTTATAGCGTGAGCGGGACAGGTAGCAACGCAGGTCCCGCAGCCCTGACACAAAGCTGGATTAACTTCGGCTTTGCCCCGGATGTTGCGGGATATCGCCGAATAAGGGCAAACCGGAAGGCACTCTTCACAGCCCACACACGCCGCTTCATTCACAACGGCAACGGTGGGTGAAATGAGGACTTCTCCTTCGTTGAAGAGCTTCACTACTTCCATAGCCGCAGCTTCGGCGTGGGCTATCGTATCGGGGATGTCACGGGGACCCTGACAGGCACCAGCTAAGAATACGCCCGCCGTGGCGGTCTCTACAGGCCTGAGTTTGGGGTGAGCCTCCGCAAACCAGCCGTCCGGGGTTCGTCCCAGCCGGAAAAGTGCCGCCACCCGTTCAGCATCAGGCTGAGGTTCCATGGCTGTGGCTAAGATTACCATATCCACATCCACGAAGACCAGTTTCCCAAGGTTAGCATCTTCTCCCTTTACCCGGAGTTTGCCGTTAGGGAGAACTTCTACTTCAGCACCCCGGCCCCGGACAAAGATCACCCCCTCTTCCTGGACCCGTTCGTAAAACTCTTCGTAGCCTTTTCCAAAGGCCCGCATGTCCATGTAGAATTCGTAAACTTCAGCGCCAGTATATTCCCGCACTTGATGGGCATGTTTGAGGGAATACATGCAGCAGATACGGGAGCAGTAAGGGTGAGCATTCACATCCCTGCTTCCCACACAGTGGATTATAGCTACCCGCTCCGGTTTTTTCCCCTCGGCAGTGAGGATTTCCCCACCTGTAGGCCCCGTGCCGCTGACGAGCCTTTCAAATTGCAATCCAGTAATGATGTTGGGAGAAAGGCCATAGGAATACTGCGGAAGTTTGGCGGGGTCCCAAAGGGCAAAACCCGTCGCTACCACAATGGCCCCCACATTCAGTTCCAGAATCTGGTCCTGCTGTTCGTAATCAATGGCCCCAGCGGGGCAGAGCTTCTCGCAAGCTTTGCATCGGCCTTGGGTGAACCAAAGGCAGTTTTCCCGGTCAATTACAGGGATGTTGGGGACAGCCTGGGCAAACGGACGATATATAGCCTTTCGCTTGCCCATTCCCGCCTGAAAAGCGTTATCCACCACTTTGACCGGGCATTTTTCCTCACATATTCCACATCCGGTGCATAAGTCTTCCCGCACTGATCGGGCCTTCTTTCGGACTCTGACGGTGAAGTTGCCGATATAGCCAGATACGTCCTCTACCTCGCTGTAGGTCAGGAGGGTAATGTTGGGATGCCGACCGGCATCCATCATTTTGGGCCCAAGGATTCAGGTACTGCAGTCTAATGTGGGGAAAGTCTTATCCAGCTGAGCCATGCGGCCGCCGATGGAGGGCTCTCTCTCCACAAGATAGACCTGGTAGCCCGCATCGGCGATGGAGAGGGCGGCTTGGATGCCGGCAACTCCTCCGCCAACCACCAGAGCAGCCCTTGTGACAGGCTCGTGGCGGGGTTCAAGGGGCTGGTGAAAGGCAACCCTGGCTACCGCGGCCCGCACGAGCCTCTTGGCCTTTTCAGTGGCTTCTTCCCTATCTTTGGTAATCCAGGAAACATGTTCCCGAATGTTGGCTATCTCAAGATAATAGGGGTTAAGGCCGGCCGCCTCCAGAGCCCGCTGGAAAGTTATCTCATGCATCCTGGGAGTGCAGGAAGCCACCACAACCCGATTGATGCCCAGGTTGCGGATATCTTCCTGAATCAACAACTGGCCCGGTTCAGAGCACATATACTTATAGATCCGTGTTACTACCACCCCAGGAAGCTTGGAGGCCATCTCCGCCACAGCATTCACATCTACCGTGGCTGAAATATTAACCCCACATTCACAGACATAAACCCCAATTCGCAGCTTTTCCATAGCCAAACTCCTTATTTTGCTTTTAATTTCACCGGTGTAATGTGCCTGTGTAGACCCAGCACTTTCTCCGATAGACCGAAAGCCAGCCCTATGAGCTGGGGCAAATAAAGGACTGGAATGCGAACCCTTCGGCCCAGCAAAGCAGATACCTTATCCTGGTAAGCATCCAGATTCATATGGCACATCGGGCAAACGGTCACAATGCAATCCGCCCCCTCGCAAGCTGTCAGGATACTGCCTGTCATCGTCAGACCCACTTCAGGCTTTGTCATAAGGAGCGATGTTCCGCAACAGGAGGCTTCGTAAGAGTGGCGGTGAACCCTGACACCCAGGGCTTCCAGAATCGGAAGCATGGATGTGGGGCGGTGAGGGTTATCATATGGGCTGTAAGGGCGCACAGTCTGACAGCCATAGTAGGGGGCAACTGTCAGTCCCTCCAGCGAACGCTTTACCCTTGCCTTTATGGCTTCAGGCCCGAAGTCATTGGCCAGTACATCCAGAATGTGACGGACTGTCACCTTTCCCCGGTAAGTCAGGTTCTCTATCTCTAAAGCTTTGTTGACTTTATCCCGGAGCGCAAGGTCAGTGGCCAGGGTTATGAGAGTGCGGCGGAAATTAGTGTAACAGGCACTGCAAACAGTAAGGAGGTCCCGGCCATCAGCCTGCTCCTCTGCCAGTGCCAGGTTTCGGGCCGGAAGGACAAAGCCCAGAAGGTCGCTCATAACCGAAGCCACACTGGCCCCGCAACAGGTCCAGTCCTCCAGTTCTCTAACGTCCGCATCCAGAGCTTGAAGCACAGCCAGGGTGGAATCTTTGTATTCCAGCGCTGTTCCTTCCTGCGAACAACCAGGGTAAAAGAGATATCTCATCTTTTGCCCTCCAATTCAGCAACCCGAGCAAAAAGCCGGTCCAGGCGGCCTTCACCGCCCAGTTGGGGCAGCTCCAGGCGTATTTTCCCCCGTCTCAGCATCTTAAGGCCCAGGCCAGCGAAGCCCAAAGCCATTAGCGGATTGAAACTCAAGAAATAGCGGGCCATAAATTCCACCTCTCGCATCCGGCCGTAGCGCTGCATAACGGTGGAAAAGGCCCGGTAAAAGGCGCCACTCTGAGGGGAAGAGATGATGCCCCGCTCCAGCGCCAGCTCTTTCAGGCGGGTTATGGTTTCAGTAAGAGGGATGCCTCGTGGACAGCGGACATGGCATGTATAGCATAGGCTGCAGAGCCAGATGCTTCTGGAACGAAGCACCTCCTCAGCCATTCCCAACTGAACCAGCCGCCACATCCGGCGCGGAGAAAGATCCATCGCATTGATAGCCGGGCAAGAGGCAGAACATGTGCCACACTGGATGCAGGATAGCATTTTCTCCCAGCGCCCGGGGACGACTTTCTGAACAACTGCTCGGTCTAATACTGCAAGGTTAAGGGCTTCTTCCATGTTTTATTTCCCCCTATGGCTTTAGGACGGTGGCCAGATCGGCGGGGGTGACGCCAGGGCTTTCTACCCTCTGTTCGGAATAGAAGCGTGCTATAACCTCTTCCGCCTCTTCCACCCGCACCCCCACCAAGGCTTTCTCAAGTTCGGTTAATTTATCAGCCGGGTAAAAGAAAAAGTCGCCGGAAATAGACGCTTCGGCAATGACTCCTTCGTGGACTTCAACCGTAGCCCGGATCAGGCCACCGGGTGCTTTGTAGACCTTTTGCCACACTTCAACCCCGGAGCGGATTGTGACACCGCGCTCTGGCCGGGGTCTCCTTCGCAAATGCAACCACTCTTCGCTTAACATCCGTTCCCCCAAGCGGTCGGCCTCGGCTTGCCACTCAGGGTCAATTTCTCTTTCCACTTCCAGAGGTCCCAGAAGTTCAGAAAACTTCTCCGCCAGAAGGTTCCAGAGTTCATCCCTTGGCGGGATATATCCGAGCTCTCGCCTTATGGTCGTGAGGTTTTCCTGGAGGGTCTTGTAAACTTTATCCCTGAATTTCTCATCGGGCACCTTAAGAACCCGGACCATCATCTCGTAGTTAAAGTCCAGGATGAGGTTGCCCACAAAAACCACATAATCGCCTATCTCGGCTACACCTGTGCCTGAGATCTTGCGGTTGTGGGCTATAATGTCATTTACAGGCTTATATTCAGCGGGGATACCGATAGCCCTGTAGGTGGCGATGGGTGCCTGAAGGAACCGCCGGTAGAACTCCTCCCGACTTGCCGGGACCAGGGGATGGTCTTTCCTGATCACAAGCTGCCAGAAAAGCTGATCTCCATCCAGGTAAACCGCTCCTCCCCCTACTTCCCGCCGGAAAACAGGGATACCCTGCTCACGGCAGTAGGTCAGGTCCACATCCTGCTCGGCATCCTGAAAATAACCAATGCAAACGTAAGGGGAAGCAGGGGCGAGGAATATCAGCCCTTCCCGGTTCAGCCTCGGGAGGGCATGATATAGAAGCTGAGAATAATGCCATGGGACGGTCCCAAAGTAATAGAGCTTCATGTTTTTCACCTTTTGAGCACATCTTTGTACTTTTCGGCTTCGGCCTCAATAAAGGCTTTGAATTCGGGGGAATCGGCCCGCATCAGGTTAGCCAATTCAGCGGGGTTGGCCATTTCAATTTTCACCAGCCAGCCCCGGTCAAAGGGCGATTTGTTTATAAGATTCGGTTCCCATTCCAGCTCCTCATTGACCGCCACAATTTTCCCGCTAACGATGGCTGGGATGCGTCCCACCCATTTGCCGGATTCAATGGACATAAAAGTTTGTCCCTGGGTTACAGTTCTGCCAAGAGGGGGAATTTCCACGTAGACGATTTCCCTTGCCAACTTTTGACCGAAATCGGTGAGGCCCTGAGTGACCACATTCCCTTCAACTCGCCCCCAGCCATGCTTAGAGTCGTAATAGAGATCATCGGGGAACTCAAATCCCGCTATCTGCATGGCTCTCTCCTCGTTTTGGGCATGCATGACTTTTATACTACACACCAGAGCCTTTGTCAAGAAAAATAAGCTCAGGTTCGGGCACAAAATGGGAGGGAAAATCGTTTTGCTTCTGGACGAGTTTTCCGGCTTCAAAGGAGTTTTCATTGCTTCATGAGGGCCAAAAAGGTGTATAATTTTAAAGGCAAAAAACAGGGCGGAGGTTGGTCATGGTTTTCCCGGAAACTATCGTGGAAGAGGCTCTCAGAAAAATAAGGAAACATCTTGAAGAGGGTAATTGGGAAGCTGCTGTTGGGGTTCTGGAATCCCTCCGTCCTCCAGACCGGGCCGAAGTTATTTCGGAGCTTCCTCCAGAACACCAGGAAACAATCCTCCCCAAGATTGATGCGGGAATCTCCGCAGATATTTTAGAAGAACTTGAGGAGGAAGAAGCTCTCGCCATTGCTTCCCGCCTGAAACCCGAAGACCTGGCCCGTATCCTGGACAAAATGGAACCCGACGATGCTGCTGACCTGATAGGGGATCTGCCTCTGGACAAAGCTGCCGAAACTTTGAAAGCCATGAAGGAAACCGAAGAGGTAGTTCCGCTTCTCCGATATCCTGACGACACTGCCGGCGGCAGGATGATTCCAGTACCCATAACTCTTAACTCCGAAATGACCGTTCAGGAAGCTTTGAAGAAATTGCGCCTCTATGCCCCTGATTCGGATGTCATTTACTATCTCTTTGTGGTGGATAAAGACCTCAAGCTGGTGGGGGTTGTAAGCCTCCGTAAACTTATAACGGCTGGCCTCCACGAGCGCATTGAAGATTTGATGGACCGCAATGTAATCTATGTCAACCATTTTGCTGACCAGGAGGAATGCGCCAGACTCCTTTACCGTTATGAACTTCTGGCCCTCCCGGTGGTGGATGATGAAGGCCACCTTCTGGGAATGGTCACCGCCAACGAAGTGCTGGACGTTATGACGGAAGAGACCACGGAAGACATTCACCTAATGGGCGGTGCTGGGCCTCTGAAGGAACCCTACCTCAATGCAAAGATTTTACCCATTATCCGGAAGAGATTCATCTGGCTCCTGCTGCTTTTCATAGCCGAGCTTTATACAGGTAGCGTCCTCAGACATTTCCACCACGAGATAGAAAAGGTTGTGGCTCTTACTTACTTTATCCCCCTGCTTATCGGTACAGGCGGAAATGCAGGCTCTCAATCTGCCTCCACTATCATCAGAGCCATGGCTTTGGGGGAAGTGAAGTTCAAGGACTTCCTGAAAGTTCTCCTCAAAGAATTTATCATAGGATTTATTTTAGGGTTGGGGATCGGGCTGGCTGGCTTCTTGAGAGGCATGACCTGGGGATCTGGATTACTCCTTTCCATCACGGTAGGCCTTGCGCAAATGTGCATAATTGTATGGGCCAACATTGTGGGCGCTTTCTTCCCGATGGTGGCTGCCAGAATAGGATTGGACCCTGCAGTACTCTCGGCTCCTTTTGTGACCACCCTGGTAGATGGAACGGGCTTGCTTATGTACATGCTCATCGCTAAAATCATTATGGGAATTTGAGCTATGGAAAAGCAGAGGGCAGCCTTAGCCTCCGTTATTGGAGGGGGGAGTTTAACGCTCCTCAAACTTATTACAGGGCTCCTCACGGGCAGCCTGGGGATACTGTCGGAAGCTCTCCATTCCGGACTTGATTTTGTGGCCGCTTTGATGGCTTTCTTTGCTGTCAGAATAGCGGATAAGCCACCCGATAGAACCCATCACTACGGGCACTATAAAGCGGAAAGCCTCTCAGCTCTGGCGGAAACTTTCCTGCTTTTCCTGACCTCCGCATGGGTTATTCAAGAGGCCATCGCTCGTTTGAGGGGAAAAGATGTAGAGTTAAAGGTTACAGCCTATTCCATCGCCGTTATGGTCCTCTCAATAATAGTGGCCTCTTTCCTGAGCTTCATCCTCACCCGGACCGCTCAAAAGTACCAGAGCCAGGCCCTCAAAGCCGATGCTTTGCACTACACAAGCGATATCTTTAGCTCCACAGTGGTCCTGATGGGTTTGGTTATGGCTAAATTTGGAATGGAGTGGGCTGACTCCATCGCTGCTTTGGTGGTGGCTCTCCTGGTGATAATAGCCGGGATCCGCCTGAGCCTTGAAGCCATAAACACTTTAATGGATCGCACCCCTGAGGGCCTTGTGGAAAGAATATTTCAGCAGGCCCTTCTGGTTCCAGGGGTGCTGGCGGTGAAGAGAGTGCGAGCCCGGGGGGCTGGAAATAAAGTTTTCGTGGACATTGAAGTGGGGGTGAAAAGGAGCACTTCTTTAGAAGAAAGCCACGCCATTGCTCAGGAAGTAGAAGAAGCCATTCACTCCCTCGTCCCCGAAGGGGATGTGGTGGTCCATACTGAGCCGATCGTAGAGGAGAATGAAAGCGTTTACGATAAAGTTCAGGCCCTTGCTTCCCGGGCAGGAATAAGGGCTCACAGCCTCAGCTTTCACCACTATGGACCCCGTAGAGTTTTAGAAATGCACCTTGAGGTTCCCGCCAGCTGGCCCCTTGATTTAGCCCATCGGGAAATAACAAAACTGGAAGAAAAGCTGGCTGAAGAACTTGAGCCCGATACGGATATCATCACTCACATAGAACCTCAGATGGAAAACGAGGCCTCGTCCCAATTGCTCCCCCTTCCCAGCCGCAAGCTCCTGGAAAGGGCCATAGAAGAAATCGGAGGGCAGAACGTCTACAGTATTAGGATTCACAGGCACGGGGATAACTACCACATTTCATTAAATATGAGCGTTGATCCAGCAAAATCTGTAGAGGAAGCCCATCGCCTGGCTGAAGAGCTGGAGAAAAAGATAAGGGAAAAGTTCCCCTCCATAAGCCGGATAATAATCCATACTGAGCCCGGTGGAGGAAAAGAGGGATGAGAGCTCTGGTAACCGGAGGTGCAGGCTTCATCGGTTCCCATCTGGTGGATGAGCTTCTGGCCCGGGGTTATGAGGTGGTAGTCTTGGATGACTTTTCGCAGGGCAATGAAGCCAATCTGGCTCATAATTTCTCTAATCCCTCCTTTCGCCTGGTCAGGGGGGATGTGACTGACGCCCCTCTTGTAGAACGCCTCGTCAGAGAGAGCGATGTCATATACCACCTGGCAGCCGTTGTGGGGGTCTACTACGTACTTCAGGACCCCTTGAGGACGATAAAGGTTAATGTGTTGGGGACAGAACTGGTGCTGGAGTTCGCTCACCGCTACCGGAAAAGAGTTCTGGTGGCTTCTTCTTCTGAGGTTTACGGGAAAAGCCGTAAGAGGCTGCTTAAAGAGAGGGATAACGGTATCTTTGGCCCGCCCGAGGCCTCCAGATGGTGCTATGCCCTTTCAAAAAGTCTGGATGAGCACATGGCTCTGGCTTACTATCGCTTGGGTTTAGAAGTTTCAGTAGTCCGATACTTCAATGCCTATGGCCCTCGCCTCGATCCGAGGGGTTACGGAAGCGTTGTTGCTCGTTTCATCTCCCAGGCTCTTGATGGAATACCCATAACCGTTTACGGTGATGGCTCCCAGACCCGTTCCTTCACCTACGTTAGCGATACAGTGCGGGGGACAATCCTGGCCGCTACCTTGCCTCAGGCTCTGGGGAAAATCTTCAACATCGGCAATGGGAGGGAGATCTCAATCCTGGAGCTGGCTCGCCTTATAAAAGAAAAGGCAGGTTCTCAATCCCCCATCATCTTTGTGCCCTACGATAAAGCTTATGGCCCAGACTTTGAAGAGGCCCCAAGGCGCCGTCCCGATACCTCCCGGGCGGAAAAGTTGCTGGGATTCAAGGCAGAAGTCTCTCTGGAGGAAGGGCTGGAAAGGACCATAGAATGGTTTAAGGAGAGGACAGGATGAAAAGAAGCAAAGTAGGAGTTCTGTGTGAGAAAATCCTCGAAGCCGGGTGGCTGGTTGCTGCAATAGTGGTTCCCCTTTTCTTCAACATTTATTCCCAGCGGGTTTTCGAACCCGACAAGCTCAGCCTTCTCCGATCCATCGCCCTGGCAATGGTGGCGGTCTGGCTCATAAAGTTAGCTGATGAAGGTTTGCACCTGGATAAACCCTTTACCCGGTGGGTGCAAGAAACCCCCCTGGTCATCCCTGCTCTGCTCCTGGCAGGAGTTTACCTGCTGGCTACCGCCGCATCCATTTCACCCAGGATAAGCTTCTGGGGCTCATACCAGCGCCTCCAAGGCACATATACCACCCTTTCTTACATGGTCATTTTCTTTATCACTCTGTTGCACCTGAAGCGCCGGGAGCAGCTGGAGCGCCTTATAACCGTCATAGTCATCACCAGCATACCCATATCCATCTATGGAATAGTCCAGCATATGGGGAAAGACCCTCTGCCCTGGGGTGGGGATGTGACAGCTCGTGTCGCCTCTAACATGGGCAATGCTATCTTCGTTTCCGCCTACTTGATCATGGTCTTTTTCCTCACCTTGGAAAGAGTGATAAAGTCTATGGGACTTCTCCTGAGAGAAGAGGGGCCAAAAGGCACCATAGAAGCAATAGCTGGTGGGGTATACCTTTTCGCCCTTATCGCTCAGTTGATGTGTATATTCTTCAGCCAGAGCCGGGGTCCGTGGGTGGGGCTTCTGGGAGGCCTCTACGCCTTCATGCTGATCCTTTTTGTGGCGATGCGGAACCAGGCTGAGCCAGGGCTTCTGAAAAAGGAGGAAGTGGGGAAAGCCGCCCTTTTCTCCCTCGCCAGCATACCGGCAGGTATCTTACCGGCCTACGGAGTTATGGCTTTCCTGAGGAAAGGGTTCCGCTGGCTCTGGCTCAGCTGGGTTTTCCAAACTATTCTGGGAATCCTTTTCCTCATCGTTTTCAACCTACCCAATACCCCTCTGGAGCCTTTGAGGCAGTGGCCATACATAGGCCGGCTGGGGCAGGTTTTTGAAATAGGAGGAGGCACCGGCAAAGTTAGAGTTCTCATCTGGGAAGGAGCAGTCAAACTCATCCTGCCCCACCAGCCCCTCTGGTCACCTACAGGAGGCTATGACGTTCTCAATCCCCTGCGGCCCCTCATTGGCTACGGACCTGAGACGATGCACGTGGCTTACATGCCCTTCTATCCGCCTGAGCTTGCCCACTACGAAGCTCGCACCGCTTCCCCTGACCGCTCCCACAACGAAACTTTTGATGCTCTGGTAACCACCGGCCTAATAGGGTTCCTGGTCTACATAACCCTTTTCGGAGGAATTTTCTACTACGGACTCCGATGGCTTGGCTTCATCCCGGATGAAAGGAGAAAAGGCCTTTTCCTGGGATGTTTAACCGGAGGAGGATTCTTGGGGCTCATCGTCCCCTACCTTGTAGAGAGAAGCTTACGCTTCTCAGGGGTTGGCATTCCCACCGGAATGATCGCCGGGTTAACTTTTTACACCATGTATTTTGCTCTCGCCGTCCACCAGGAAAGGCAGAAACCTATGGATTCCAATGCTATGCTTCTGGTGGCGCTCTTGGCCACCTTCATAGCGCACTTTATTGAAATTCACTTCGGCATAGCTATAGCAGCCACCCGTACCTACTTTTGGCTCTTTTTAGCGGTAATGATAGCTCTGGGCACAAGACAACTTGTATTGGAGAGAGCAGCCATCGCCCCTCAGCCCAGGAACAAGAAAGCTCGCCTCCAGCCTCCTCCACGTCCCATAGAACCATCTCCCCACTTTTTTGCTTTATCCCTTTCCCTCCTCATGGCCTTCATCCTTAGCACTATGCTCTTTGACTATACCACGAACCAGCTGGGCAAGACGGACCCTCTCTCCATTCTCGTGACTTCCCTGACATACCGGCTGAGCCAGGGGCGACCGGTGGTATCGCTGGCCATGTTCTGGCTTTTCTTCTTCACCTGGCTTGTGGGAGGAGTGCTCATAGCCTCTGTAACAGCCCTGGGTCGAGAGAAGCCAGACTTTGGCACAATGCTGGCGGCTTTCTTTATCTACTTTGGAGTTACACTGATTCTTCCCCTTATCTTTGGCCTCTACCATGCCTCTAACCTGGTGCCGGGGAAAAACGTGGTCAACACTATAACATACTACTACTTGACCGTTTTTGCTTACATCCTGCTGGTGGGCTTTTCCCTGATGGGGGAGCATCCTCTGCCTTCGCCCCTTGCCTTCCACTCCTTCAGGGTGGTCCCAGGGGTTCTCGTGAGCCTTGTGATAGTGCCTATGCTCATATATGCTACCAACCTGAACATTATAAAAGCCGACATTGTCTACAAGCAGGGCTTTTCTCTGGACAACATGGGACGTTGGAGTGAGAGCGTCCTGCTCCATTCCCAGGCCGTTAAAATGGCTCCTTCGGAGGATTATTTCTACCTTTTCCTGGGCCGGGCCCTCCTGGAGCAAGCCCGAGCCATTCAGGACCCAGCCCAAAGGGAGGCAAAGCTTAAAGAGGCCGAAGAAGTATTGATCCAAGCCCGCAACCTGAACCCCTACAACCAGGACCACACAGCTAACCTGGCTCGCCTCTACCGGAACTGGGCTGACCTTTCCCCCGACCCCCAGAAACGGCAGGAGTTTTTACAGAAATCCCTGGACTTTTACAACCAGGTCACTCGCCTAAGCCCCAACAGCGCTCACCTCCACAACGAAAAGGCTATTGTATACATGATGTTGGGGCAGGGAGATAAGGCCCTGGAAACTATCCAGTACTCCTTAGCCCTTGACAGCCTGTATGATCAGACCTGGCTTCTTCTCGGGGATTATTACCGGATGGTAGGCCAGTGGGATAAAGCTGCGGAGGCCTATGAAAAGGCTGTAAAAATTTCACCGAAGCTCATTCAGGCCTACAGTGCCCTGGGCTTCGTATACGCCCAGATGGGACAATGGGAAAAGGCTGTGGAGGCCAACAGGAAAGTGCTGGAACTTGCCCCGAACGACTACATAAGCCACCGGAACCTGGCCCTCCTCTACAACCAGATGGGCCTTATTGATCAGGCGATAGCTGAAGCACGGGAAGCCCTTAGGCTTGCCCCTCCTGCCGATAGACCAATCCTGGAAAGCTTTATCGCCCAGCTTGAACAGAAGAAAGGGGAGGGAGGAAAGTGATAAAGGACAGGGTTTCCGATAACGTTTACGCTTTCATCAGTGACCTTTACTATGATGTGACAGCAGGCTTCATAGCGACACCGGAAGGGGCGGTAGTGATAGACACCCTTCCGTTCCCTTCCGAGACCCTGGAGCTCAAAAAGGAAGTCCTCAGGGAGTGCCCGGAAGGGATAAAATTCCTCATCTTCACCCACTATCACGCTGACCATATCCTGGGTAGTTATTTGCTGGAAAGTACTGAGATCATAGCTCACAGAAGGACCAGAACCCTCCTGATACGGGAGGGGGCTAAAAAGCTCGCCGAAGCTAAAAGTATCCACCCTGAACTGGAAAATGCCTCCATAATCCTTCCCACCATCACCTTTACCGGAGCTATGACCATAAAGGTCGGTGAATTCAACATCCATCTCTTTGAACTTTTCGGCCACTCCCGTGATTCCATAGCTGTTTATATCCA
>JANXAG010000046.1 GCA_025062375.1 Anaerolineae bacterium
CGCCGTGGGGTTGCTTGAGCCCTGGAGGGGGGGGGTTATTCCGGGCCCAGGGGGCGTGGGGGATGTGCCCCCAGAAACCTCAAAAAGGGAGCGATCGGCCACCTTTAGCATCCTGCCCACGAGTGGGACCCAGAACAGTGGCAAACCTCAGGCCTACGAGGGTGGGAAAAGCCTGATCTTTACCATGCCATCGCAAGCATTGCGATCTCCCTCTCGCAATTGGGAACTGCTTCGCAGCTCTTTGCAGTAACAGAGCGCTTACTTTGCTAATGTGACTTGTAACGGACAATAGATCGTTACTACCCTCTGGGTCGCGGGCAAGGATGAGATTAGTTATCTGTGGCTCCTCTCTTTTACGTCCAGGGGGATAGCCCCAGCAACCTTCTCAGGGTTATCCCCACCGAATTCCTGGTCTGGAAGGTTACAGGAAAGCCAAGCTATTGGCACGCCAGAAAGGGTGAGCGAGTGCGGCTGTCACAAGCAGATGGTTCCAAAGAGCCGGGCCAAGGGTTTGCCTTTACATCCGCCTGGATAAAGGAGAAAGGTTTTTTCACTTCCCAGGCCCAGAGGGCTGGATAGAGTGGCTTTCGGTTAAGGCGAGGTCTTTCTATTAGGTCATGGCGGCGAAGAATGTGACGTTTATTCCTAATTGAAGGTAAATGGAAAGTCTTTCTCGGCCGTAGTGAGTGGCCCAGTGAGCCTCCTTGACCTTTTTCTCTATCTGTAGAGGAGTCTGGCGTGGAAAGTGGTGGGGTTTTCGGGAGAGGTCCTTGAGGCCTTCAACCCACTTGTGGACAACTTAAGGAGTTGTTAGGTAGGGAGCGGATTGCCTTTCAGGCGGAGGGAATACCGATGGAGGTGCTCGATGACTTGCAGTCTTTCTTTCCAACAAGAAGCCTTCGTCCAGTAAATGAAACAGCAAATGGCCCAACCCCGAATTAAAGAAAACCCTCGCCATCCTTTGGGAAATGGACCAGGCCTTTCTTCTGCGCGCCAGCTTACCCCAAATGAGCCATTTATTGCTCGTACGGTCAGACGGCCTGCTACTGGCGGAAACGAACGGCCATGGTTCTCATCCCTTTGGGGACTGTTACGGAGAAGGGTGTTCAAATTGGAAATGGGACGGTGTAAAGTAGGTGCCGACACGTAATTGGCTGTCGCTTGAAAGTGGTGGTGATGAACTGGAGTATGGAGGGTGCTTGGGCGGTGGCCCACTTGTGGGCGTGGCTAAAAAGTGGTCGCTGTAAAGAGACGATTGCTCAACGCCCTCCTCCTTCCCGAACTTATATACGCCATTCGGCACACACTCCCTGACAAATCATGCATGCACTTATCTCTTTAACTATTCTACCTCGGGAGCACTGGCTTTGTTTAAAATCTCTTGGCGTGCAAAAAGGCTCCGCTTCCCGAAAGTCGCCAGGCATGGTATAATTTTCTAAATACTTCTGGGGGAGAGGCATGAGTGTTTTAGAATTTCTGTGGATTTTCTTAATCCTTATAAGCCTTAGCCCTATGGTAAAGCAACGCCTCCTGGAAATTGAACGCCATCGCCTTATCAGGCAGCTGGAAAAAAAGCGTGGCTCCAGGCTCATAACTCTTATCCACCGCCAGGAAACTATTTCCTTTTTGGGGATACCCTTGAGCCGGTTCATTGACATAGAAGACTCGGAGGAAATCCTAAGGGCTATAAGGTTAACACCCTCCGATATGCCCATTGATATAATC
Source organism: Anaerolineae bacterium (assembly GCA_025062375.1). Classification (NCBI taxonomy): domain Bacteria; kingdom Bacillati; phylum Chloroflexota; class Anaerolineae; species Anaerolineae bacterium. The sequence continues at coordinate 1,726 of JANXAG010000046.1, forward strand.
CTTCATACTCCAGGGGGACTTGTTCTGGCTGCGGAACAGATCGCCTTCGCTTTAGTACGCCACAAAGCCCCTGTTACTGTTTTCGTCCCCCACTATGCCCTGTCTGGCGGAACCCTTATCGCCCTGGCTGCCGATAAAATAATTATGGACGATAATGCTGTGCTGGGGCCTGTAGATCCCCAACTTGGCCAATATCCTGCTGCCTCGGTCCTCAAAGTGCTGGAGAGAAAGAACATAAACGAGATTGATGATACCACTCTGATATTGGCCGACGTAGCTGAGAAAGCGAGACGTCAGGTCTTTAGAACCGTTAAAGCGATTTTGATGGCCAACGGGTTTGATGAGGGTAAGGCTGAAAGTCTGGCGGAGGCTCTAAGTTGTGGTCAATGGACCCATGATTATCCAATAACTTTTGAGGAAGCTCGCGAGTTGGGCCTTCCTGTAAGCAATGAAATGCCAGAGGAAGTTTATGCCCTTATGAGTCTCTACCGTCAACCGGCCCAGCGTCGTCCCTCCGTTCAATACATACCAGTCCCCTATCACAGGGAAGTGGAACCGAAAGGAGGCCGCCGATGATCCCTCTCGCCGATGATATACCTTCCCGCCGCCTTCCGGTAATAACTTATCTCATAATCGCCATTAACATACTGGTCTTTTTCTTTGAGCTTAGCCTCGGCCGCTACCTGGACCGTTTCATCGCTATTTTCGGCCTTACCCCCTGGTATATAGTTAACTGGAGTAGTTACCCCTTTGTTTTCATAACAGTTTTCACTTCCATGTTTCTCCATGCCGGCTGGATTCACCTCTTTGGCAATATGCTTTACCTCTGGGTTTTCGGGGATAACGTTGAAGATGCGATGGGGCACCTCCGTTTTCTATTTTTCTACCTCCTTAGCGGCTGTGCTGCTGCTTTTGCTCAGGTTCTGGTAAACCCCTTATCCAAAGTGCCGATGATTGGAGCTAGCGGAGCGGTGGCCGGAGTGCTGGGCGCATATTTCCTTTTCTACCCAAGGGCCCGGGTAATAATGGCCGTCCCCTTTTTCTTCTACCTCCAAATGATTTCCGTCCCCGCCCTTCTGGTCCTTGGCAGCTGGTTTCTGGTCCAGCTCCTCAACGGCTTCGCCACCATAACAGCCTCTACAGCCGTAACCGGGGGCGTAGCCTGGTGGGCCCACATCGGAGGATTCGTTGCGGGCCTGGTCTTAGGTCCCATCTTCCGCAGAAGGCGTTCCGAATATCATTATGACTATGAAATCTGGAACTGAATGGCTTCTGGCCTTACTGGTACTCCTCTCTTTCTCCCTCGGAATTTACCAGCTTGATTCCCAGAGCCTTTGGTATGACGAGGGGGTCTCGGCTTACCTTACGTATTTGAGCCTTTCAGAGCTTACTCTGTGGACCGCCGAGGATATTCAGCCCCCTCTTTACTACTATCTTCTTTATCTCTGGGTTAAAGCCGCCGGCCGGAGCGAATTTTCTCTCCGTTTTCTCTCCCTCTTTTTCGGGGTTCTGCTGGTGCCAGGTATATGGGGGCTAACAACTGAATTGCTTGGAAGAAAAGCAGGCCTCCTGGCTGCTCTCTTTGCAGCTCTTTCCCCTCTCTATCTCTGGTACTCCCGTGAAGCCAGGATGTACACGATGCTCACTTTCTTTTCCGTGCTCTCCCTCCGGCTTTTCCTGGAAATCCGGGGAAGAGTTTTTTCCCCCTTAATCTTTTCAGCCTGGGTTGTAAGCCTTGTGGCCGCACTTTACACTCACTATTTTGCCGCTTTTCTTATGGCCTCTATGGCCTTCATGGTTCTTCCCCTTCTCCTGGAAAAACGAGTCGGAACAGTGGTCTATCTAATCTCAGGGAAAGGAATTGCTTTGGCTCTCTATTTACCATGGCTTCCATTCCTCTTTAGACGCTACCACGTTGACGTAAGTTATTGGGAAGGGACTTTAAAGGTGGGAGAAGCTCTGCGCAAAATCTTCATCTCCTTCAGCGTGGGGGAAACCATGCTGGAAGATAAGGCCGCACCCATAGCCTGGGCTATGGCGGGCCTTTTTCTGGTTTCGTTAATCCTTCTGGCTTTTCGTAAAGGGCAAGCAGCTCTTTTCCTCTCCTTTTACTTTTTTGTTCCCCTTATTTCTATCCTTGCTTTAACCTACCGCTCGCCCAAGTTTAACCCCCGTTATCTCATGTTAGAATCTCCTGCTTTTCTCATAACCATAGCGGGAGGACTTGTGGAGCTCTTGCGCCTCAGGCTAAAGGTTGTTTTCTTCTTAGGGCTTTCCCTCGTTCTGGTGTCCTCCCTTTTATCCGATTACAATTTATATTCTGACCCCGCCTTTACCAAAGCTGACTTTCGCGGTGTGGCTCGTTACCTTCAGAAGCATCAGCAGCCCGATGAGGCCATCATCCTCATCTCTGGCCACATGTATCCAGTCTTCTCCTACTATTTCGGGAATAGTGGCTGGACCCCTCTGCCTCCCCTGCGCATCCTTTCAACCCGGGAAGTTCTGGATTTTAGAGTGGGGGAAGACCTCAATAGAATCCTTAAAGGAAAAAAGGGGGTGTGGGTGGTGCTGTGGCAAGATGAAGTGGTGGACCCGAACAGCGTCGTGGTCAGGCTTCTGGAAAAATATGCCAGGTCTATCCCGGTGGATTCCTCTTTCTGGCACGTTCGCCTTCGCCATTACTCGATTCCTCCCGATGCCCACTTCCCTTCGTTTCCTGAGCCTGAACACCAGGTTAACGCCAATTTTGGAGGTAAGATAAAGCTTCTGGGTTATGATTGGGACGGCAAAAGCCTTACCCTTTACTGGCAAGCTCTGAGCTCTATGGAAAAAGATTATCAGCTCTGTCTCAGGGTAACTGATGAAAATGGCATCTTCTGGGGTCAGGCCGACCAGCGTCCCGCCTCTTACCTGTATCCAACTTTCCGCTGGCGCCCCGGTGAGCTAATCCCGGGCGAGGTTAAGCTGCCGCTTCCTCCTGGTGCTCCCCCGGGAAAGTATCGTCTCTTCCTGAGTTTGTATGAAACTCAGACATTACGATGGCTTGAGCTCTTGGATTCAATGGGAGCGCCGCAGGGCGTGCAGGCCTTCCTGGGAGAGGTGGAGGTTGAAGAGCTGCAAGTTCTTGCTCCAGGAGAAGCCTTGCCCCTAAGCCCCAATTTGGATATCCTTTTAACCCCTGAGATCGTTCTCCGGGGTTTCTCTCTATCTCCATCTGAAGCTTATCCTGGCCAGACCCTTACCCTTACTTTCCTCTGGGAAGTGAAGCAAAAGCCCCGCACCGATTATCAAGTTTCCATCCGTTTAAAAGACTCGGCAGGCAACGTGAAGGAGAGGCTTTGTCCTCCGGCTGGCGAAAGTTTCCCCACTTCCAGCTGGCCTTCGGGTGCTGTGGTTTTGGGGAAATGTCTGTTGAGGGTGCCTCCTTCGGCGAGTGGAGGCCCGGCCACGGTTTTGCTCCTTACACCAGAGGCTTCTTGGCCCCTGGCCACAGTGCAGGTTAGAGGGATAAAGAGAAATTTCACCCTCCCCACGCCCTCCATACCCTTGAAGGCCTCCTTCGGGAATGTAACGGAGCTACTGGGGATTGATTTATCGCCCATTCCTGCCAAGCCCGGAGAAAGGCTCACCGTGACCCTGTACTGGAAAGCCTTAGGAGAAGCGGAGAGAGCCTGGACGGTATTTGTGCATCTTCTGGGGCCAGATGGCCGCCTTATTGCTCAGGATGACAGCCCGCCTGCTCGTGGGGAGCGCCCCACCACAAGCTGGGTGGCAGGAGAAGTTATAGAGGATCAACACTTTATTGTTCTCCCTCCGGATATTCATCCCGGTCTCTACAGTCTGGAGATCGGCCTTTACGATGGCACAGCGCCGGGGATGCCGAGGCTTCCGACGGATGGTAAAGACAGTATTATCCTTAACCTTGTAGAAGTGAGATGAGGGATGCAAAGAGGATTTTTACACTGGCAATAATCGCGCTTGCTTTCTTCCTTCAAAGTTTCCTTCTGGCTCGTCCAAGCCTCTGGCATGATGAGGGCATAAGCATTTACCTGGCTTCCAAAGGCTTGAGAGAACTTTTGAAAGAAACGGGTGGGACCGATCACCCTCCCCTTTACTTTATACTCCTCCACTTCTGGATCGGATTCGCTGGCAAAAGCGAGTTTGCTGCGAGGTTTTTCTCTGTTTTTTGGGGAGTGATAAGTGTTGCCCTGGTTTATCCGTTAGGAGTGAGGATATTCAAGCCCGGGAACGCTCGGTTGGCTATGCTTCTTTTAGCTTTTTCGCCCTTCTTTATCCGCTATGCTCAGGAGACCAGAGGGTATACCTTGTGGGTTGCTCTTCTTTTAGCCTCCTTTTATTTCCTCGGGCGTGGCTGGCAAGAAAAGGCTTTTCGCTTCTGGCTTGCCTACTCCATTTCAACCCTGGGTGCGCTTTACACTCACTTTTTCTCGGTTTTCGCCCTGGCTTCTCAGCTCATTTACATCCTCCTCAGACGCTTGTTGAGGGCCGACGGACGGCTTTTCCTATGGCCTAAACGGGCTCTGGGGCTCTCTCTTTTCTCCGTAGCGCTGGGTTTTTCCCCATGGGTCCCTAATTTGCTTTCTCAGCTGAAACACAATACCACTTACTGGCCTGGGAGTTTAAACCTGGGCAAAGCTCTGCGAGAGTGGTTCCATTTCTTTGCCGTGGGGGAAACTCTTAAGGGATCCTGGGCAGAAACAGGAACAGGTCTTTTCCTGGCCTTCGTTCTGGCAGGAATGGCCGTTGCTTTACTGCGCTTCAAAAACCAGAAATATCGTTTTTTTGCCCTCGTTTATCCGACCTTCGGAATCTTAATTTTTGCTTTTTTCCTCTTCCTCGCACTTCTGACGCGTCCTAAATATCACCCCCGTTATTTACTTCCTACTTTGCCCCTCGCCATGCTCCTTTTCTCCGGGGGGATGGACTTTCTAAAAAACAAAGTCCCTCGGCTCCCACCTGTCCTGATCCTGTTTTTCCTCTGGACCAACCTTTTATCCCTGAAGGGCTATTATTTTGACCCCGCTTTTTCCAGAGATGACTTCCGTCAGGTCGTGGGTTACATAAACCAGAATGCACAGCCCGGGGATGGGATAATACTGGTAGGAGGGCATTTTCTACCGGTCTTGGAATACTATGACCGCACAGGCTTGCCCGTCTACCCGCTCCCACCCGGTATATTGCCCAGGGTGGACAAAGTTTTGACTTCCTGGGAAGCCTCAAGGCTCCTAAATGAGGTGACCATTCGTCACCGGAGGGTATGGCTTGTCCTCTGGCAGGAAGAACTGGCTGATCCCCGCCGCATAGTGATGGACCTTTTAACCACTTATTCCAACAGACTTCCCGTCCACATGGAGATACCTCATGGGCCTGCGCTTCTGCTTTTTTCCCTGGAAAACACTCCCTACTTCCCTCCAACTCCGCCGATAAGCCATCCTCTAAGGGTTAAATTTGGAGATAATATGGAACTTTTAGGCTACGATCTGGGGGGAAGCGGATGGGTACGTTACCATCACGATAAGCGCGCTTCTTTCCGCCAGGGGGAAACTATCTATATAACCCTTTACTGGAGAGCCATGGGGCCCGTAAGCCAGAACTATTCCGCTTTTACTCACCTTCTGAACAGTGAGGGGAAATTCTGCAGCGGTCTGGACAAATTGCTCGGGGATGGGTTTTACCCCACATCCCGCTGGCCTCCTGGGGAAATATACTGGCAGGATTATCCCCTTCCAATCCCCCCTGAACTTCCCGAAGGCCGTTACCTCATTGAGGTTGGCCTCTACAATCTGGAAACTATGGAGCGCCTGCCTGTGCTGGATGAGGATGGCAAAATTCTAGACAACAAGATAATCCTGGGGGCCGTGGAAGTTACGAAGTAATTGGCCGGGATATGGTCAGGGTGAAAAACGGATGTGAATTACGTCCCCATCCTGAACCACATAATCCCGGCCTTCAATACGCACCAGGCCACGGCTTCTCGCCTCAGCCCAGGAACCTGCTTCTACAAAGTCTTTCCAGTTTATAACTTCTGCTCGGATGAAGCCTTTCTGCATATCGGAGTGAATCTTGCCCGCCGCTTCCCAGGCGGTGGTTCCGTAGCGGACTGGCCAGGCTCTCACCTCCCGACGTCCGGTAGCGGTGAAAAAGGTTATGAGCCCCAAAAGTTTGTAGCCTGCTTTCACCAGTTTATTTAACCCCGGTTCTTCAAGCCCCAGTTCTCTAAGATACGCCCTGGCTTCTTCTTCCGGCCAGCGGGCAAGTTCTTCTTCAAGAGTTGCACACAGGACCACCACTTCTGTCCCTTCCTCCAGAGCTTTTTGCTGCACCCTGGAGGCCAGTTCTCCTCCATCGGGGAGCTCTTCCTCTGAAACGTTAGCTACAAAAATCCTGGCTTTGCCGGTTAGGAGGTTAAGCTCTCTCACCAGGGCTTGCCCTTCTTCTCCATCCCAATTCACAGCTCTTCTTCCCAAGGCTAAATGCTCATGCAGGCTCTCCAGGAGCTCAAGGGTTTCTTTAAACTCCCTGGGGTGAGCTTTGGCTGCACTCCTCACCTTTGCCAGGCGGTTCTCCACCGTTTCCAGATCCGCCAAGGCCATCTCCGTATCCAGAACTTCTATGTCCATAAGGGGGTTGATCTCCGGAAAGGGATGGGGAACATCAGGAGCGTGGAAGCAGCGCACAACCATGGCGATAGCGTCTACGTTTCGTATGTGTCCCAGAAACCTGTTCCCAAGCCCTTCCCCTTTGTGAGCACCCTTCACCAGGCCCGCTATGTCCACAAATTTAATAGTAGCCGGGGTGATGGCCTCAGGTTTAACCACCTCCGCCACGGCCAGAAGCCGCTCATCGGGCACGGCTGCTATCCCGATATTGGGTTCGATGGTGGTGAAAGGATACTTAGCTACTGCTGCATTAGCTCTGGTTAAAGCGTTGAAAAGGGTGGATTTCCCGGCATTGGGAAGACCTACAATCCCTATCTCTAAACTCATGATTCCTCCGGAAACTTTGTCCTGTAAGCTTTGGGAATAGCCAGAAAGAAAGTGCTTCCCTTGCCTGGCTCGCTTTCAACCCATACTTTCCCCCGATGCTTTTCGGCTACAGTCTTCACCAGGGCTAGGCCAAGGCCGCTGCCTCTTATGCCCAGGGCTTCTGCCTCCTTCCCCCGATAGAATTTCTCAAAGATGCGCTGTTGCTCGGAATAGGGGATTCCAATGCCTGTGTCCTGCACTTTGAGCACCCAAAACCGACCGGCATCATCCACCGAAATGGTAATTTTCCCCGGGGCTGGGGTGTATTTTACAGCGTTGTCCAGGAGGTTAATTATCGCCCTCTTTACAAATTCCCGGTCGCCTGTAAAGGGGTAGGCTTCGTCTAACTTTACCTCCAGGGATAGGCCTTTCTCTTTAGCTCTTTCGGCTACCTCGGCTATGGCTTCTTCCACCAGGGGGCCAAGCCAGCAGGGGGCATATTTCATTATCCCTGCTTCCATTCGGCTTATATCTAAGAAATTTCTTACCAGCCGGCTCAGATGCTCCGCGTTCCTCATCAGCCTCTCCACGATTTCTCTCTGCTGGTCATTCAGCTCCCCGAGCTCCCCCAAGCTCCTAGCATAATCCCTGATCAAAGTAAGGGGGGTGTGGAGATCGTGGAAAGCGATCTCCAGAGCTTCCGCTCGCGAACGCTCGGCTTCTTTAAGGATGGTTATATCCCTCATGGCGATAACCCAACCCCGAAACTTTTTGTCATCCAAAAGAGGGGAGGCTTTAGCATGGAAGGTTATTCCCTGGGGAACAGGAATTTCAGCCTGGAAGGGAGTCCTGGCTATTTTTAACTGTTCCAGGAATTCTTTCCAGGGCTGATCCCTCAGCTTTTCAGCCAGAGGCAAGCCCCGGGAACTTTCCAGCTTTATCCCCAGAGCTTCTTCTGCTGCCGGATTCAGGGTCACCAATCTTCCCAGTTCGTCCAACACTAAGATAGGGTCGAGGGCACTCTTGAGGATAGCCTCCAGATAGGCTTTTTGTTTTTCAAGCCCTTTAAGAAGTTTAATGTTTTCAGCCATAACTGCAAGCTGACCTGCTACGGTGTTTATCAGGCTCAATTCTAAAGAGGAAATCTGCAGCGGATGGGAAAAAGTGAACCAGAGGACCCCGTTATGCAGGGGTATACCTATGACAGACCTTGCTCCTATCTCGTGGAGAGTCTCTCGCAGGACCAGAGGGGCCTCCCGGACAAACGGTATGACTACAGGTTCCTTCTGCATTAAAAGGAGTCTGGAGCAGGCGCTTGGGGGCTGATTTTTCTCTTCACGCCATATCCTTCCCATAGCCCAGAAATTATCCACAAGCCCATTTTTTTCCACGATAACGAAAGCTACCCCAGCTGCTTTCGTTAGTTGCCGGAGGCCCAGAAGAAGAATTTCTATGCCCCTTTCCAGTTCCGGAGTTGAAAGAGCTTTCTGGCTTACCCTGAGGAGGGCATAGGATTCATCAATTCTCTGTTTGAAGTATTGACGCATCCTTTCCAGAGCTCTGGCCAGCTTTCCAATTTCGTCTTCCCTTGCCAGGGAGAGGCTTTCGTCCAAATGGCCGCCGGCCAGCCTTACGGCTCTTCGGGAAAGCTCTTCAAGAGGCTGAATGAGGCGAAAGGTGAGGATTGAGACTATGAGCATGACAGGCAACAGGATAAAAAGTTGGGCCAGGGCGAAAAGGGCCATGGATTTACCCACTCTACCTGCAATTTCACTAAGGGGGACAAAAACCAAAACCTTATCCCCCTCCAGAACGAGTTTATCTCCAAAGTCCTCTGAAATCCCTGCCGGACAGAGGATATAATTGCGCTCTTTATCCACCAGACACATGTTAGAGCTCACAGCTGGCACTCTTATCAATAACCTATCGGGCCCCAGATTGCGGATTAGAGAAAAAGCCCAACCACCCTCGTAGGGGTAAGGTCTTGAGAAAGCCCAAGCATTAGAGATAGCCTTTTCCTCTTCAGGATAAAGAATCTGTCGCGGGTCTCCGGGCTGGATAGCCAGACAGGAGAGGGGGCAGAGGGAAGCGATGGCTCTGGTTCGTTCGGATGGGGGTAAAGAGATAAGATAATCGGCGAGGATTTCTGCCTCTTTAAGGGATGATGTTAGATAAGAAAGCTCCTGGGTTAAGCCTTCAGAAGCTTTCCTGAGCTCATCCTTCGTCTTCACCAGGGTTACAGCGGCTATGGAAACAAGAGAAACTGCAAGGGATAGAACGAGGAACCAGGTGGCAAAGGCCAGAGAAATGCTTCTGGCCACTGGGGAAACCCTATCGGAACGAGGGGGAGGGGGCTTATAAAGGGGGGAGAGGTGGAAAATAGAGGCCCATGCCAGGACTGCCACCAGGGGGAGAAAAAAGCTTCCCAGGGAAATTAATTTCCCCTTTAAGTATAGTTCGGGGATAGAGGCGAGCGCAAAGGCCAGAGGCGATGGCCACGCTATAAGAGAGGCCAGAACTGAGGCCACCTCCGGTTTTCTGAGCAAACGGGGCATGGGATCAGAATAACCGAGGGTCATGAGGAAGCCCACCAGGCAACCGAAGAGAACTTCACCCCCAGCGGTAATCCAAGGCAATTTCCCTGTCAGCGAGCCTGTTAACCCTCCGGCCAAAGCCACCACTGCGGCTGACCACACTCCATCAGCAGCGGCCAGAATAATGGGCAAAGGGGCCAGAAAAGGGGTCAGCGAAGGAAATAGATTTAGAGCGGCACAAACAAGAGCCAGAGGGATAACTTTCACTCTTAGCTTTATAGCCGAGCGCCTGAGGTAAAGCGTGGCAACTATGACGATGGCATAAAAAGACAGGATGAGCCATTCCCATGCTTTTAAAGAATGGAGCTTAAGATCCATGCCCCGGCGCCTCTGGGAAAAGCTTCAAATTTATTCTAACATTTAAATCCAGGCTGAGCAAGCTTCCGAGTCAGGGTTCAAGGCACTGGCATAGCTCCGAAGGCTCAGCGAGGGAATGCCCCACTTGACTTAGAACAAATGTTCTTATATAATATCCCCAGAATAAGTTAGGAGGTGAGGCTATGACCTTAAAGGGAAAAACCCTTGAGATCTTTAACTTCATCCAATCCAGCCCCCACCCTCCGACTATAAGGGAAATCCAGAAAGAGCTCAAAATCAAATCCACCTCCACCGTCCACTACCACCTCTCTATCCTGGAAAAATCAGGCCTTATAGAGAGACAGAAGGGAAAGGCCAGGGGAGTTATCCTTAAAAGGGATAAAACCACATCGGTACCAATCCTGGGCTTCATTTACGCCGATAGGCCTCTACCAGGCCCGGAGTCTCCCCCTGAAGAGTTCCTTCCCATACCTTCTTCCTTCCTGAAAAACGCCAGAAGCCCCTTTGCCCTGAGGGTTGTCGGGGATTCCATGATGGATGCAGGAATCCATGATGGGGACGTGGTAATCCTCGACAGGGTCTATGAGGTCAGAAACGGTGATATGGTGGCCGCCTGGCTCAGGGGGAGGAACTTCACCACCCTGAAAAGGTTCTTCAGGGACGAAATGGGGGTCACCCTCAAGCCGGAAAGCCCCTTCTTTAGGGAGCCCATAAGAATTGAAGGAGAGGAGCTCGAAAACCTTGAAATCCAGGGCAAGGTCCTTCTCGTAATTAGGGATATGAGCTATGAGGGGAAACCTTGAGCTTCAGGCCCGGAAGATAGAGATGGTCCTTGCTTCCCACAGGATAA
>JANXAG010000047.1 GCA_025062375.1 Anaerolineae bacterium
GACCAATTCTCCCTCATCCTTCGGCTTGCCTTCGCTTTAGCTGCGCTTCCCGAGGAAAGGGGGGTGGCGCCATCTTTTATTTTCCTTGACGAGCCTCTCGGGTCCTTTGATAATGATAGGATCGAAGCGTTTCTCTATCTCCTTACTGAAGGGGAGATCGCACGCAACTTTGACCAAATTTTCCTCATAAGCCACGTGCCAGTGGACCCCAATCTCTTTGACTATTATATTGTAATGGAAGACGGCAGGATTCTGGAAAGCAATCTACCCGCTCACGGTATGTATTGAGCAACCTTTATGATACGGTGGCAGCCACGTTTAGATCAAGCTCTGGCGCGGCTTATGATTTATAGATCCGCCCAGCTAATGTACATCAGGAGTTTTTTCTCGCGGTTCCTCTTCAAAATCGTGGGAAACTTCGGCTAAACGGCCATTCAGCCATTGCACATAATAACCGCAGTGGTCACACTGACCTGCGTGTATCACCGTTACCTGAGAGTTTGAGCGTGAGTGTGGAGGTATTTGTAGTCCAGTCGTGGAATAGTTGATTTGAATGTAGATGGCTTTAGGCGCCACTGATGCGCTCCTCCTCGGCAATGAGCAAAGGCCAATTTATAAGTGTGCAGGGCCACTTCCACTGTATATGACGACGTTGAGGTTAGTTTAGCTCGATGGCTGTCTGGCCGGGGAAGCGTTCATAACCGTGGACCCTCTGGGGCAATGTGCGCCCCTATAACCATGCTCCATATTTGGTGGGAAACCTCCTTACTCAATCCTTTGAGGAAATCTGGCACTCATCAAGGATGAAAGCATGGCGAGCAATGATTCCCCCTGAGTGTACCAGCTGTGTTATGTATGAGGGGTGCAGTGCCTGGTGCCGCGCTAAATCAATGTTGCGTCGCCCTTCATGATTGTGACAGAGGTAAACCAGTAGACCTCTGTTTAACCCCGGAAAGTCTGATGTTTTAATTCAAGATTGCCCACCACCTCCTGAAAGTGGCAAAAGTCGTCTCTACCAGAGGCTTAACCTCTTTCTCAACCAGCGGCGTTCCTGCTGTGCAGAAGAGGGAAATTGTAAGTTCCTTTTTGAATTTTCAGAAATTTGCCAACCAGGTCTGTTATGGTCACTGGGGCTAAAAAATTGACACCATTGCAATTTTGGGCTAAAATGGTTTTAAAACGGGGGAGGGGGAGTGATGCTTAGTGCGGAGATAAGGAAAAGTTTCCTGGATTTTTTTGCCGAAAATGGCCATACTGTTGTCCCGAGCTCTTCGCTTGTCCCTGAAAACGACCCAACTCTACTTTTCACCAATGCAGGGATGGTCCAGTTTAAGGATGTATTCCTGGGCATAGAGAAGCGTTCCTACACCCGCGCGACTTCAGCCCAGAAGTGCATGAGGGTAAGCGGTAAACACAATGACCTGGAAAATGTAGGGCCATCCCCACGCCACCATACGTTCTTTGAAATGTTGGGCAATTTCTCCTTCGGGGATTACTTTAAGAAAGAAGCCATCGCTTATGCGTGGGAATTCCTCACCAGAAAGCTGGGGCTCCCCGAAAAGCGGCTCTGGGCCACCATCTACGAAGAAGATGATGAAGCCTGGGAGCTCTGGCAAAAAGTGGCCGGAATGCCCCCCGAGAAAATCGTCAGGATGGGCAAAAAGGATAACTTCTGGGCTATGGGCGACACAGGCCCATGCGGCCCGTGCTCCGAAATCATTTACGACCGTGGAGAAAAATATTGCACCTGCCATAGGCCAGATTGTTCCCCAGCAGTGGAATGCGAACGGTGGTGGGAATTGTGGAACCTGGTATTCATGCAGTATGAACTGCACCCCGACGGCACCATGACCCCATTGCCACGCCCCAGCATAGATACAGGCATGGGCCTGGAAAGGATAACAGCAGTGATGCAGGGGGTTGAATCCAATTATGAAACAGATCTCTTCTGGCCTATTATTTTGAAAACCCGCGACCTTATTGGCCATTCAGATGAGCAGGTTTTGAAAAACATAGTCTCTTACAGAGTTATAGCCGACCATGGACGAGCCATTACTTTCCTTGTGGGCGATGGGGTAACGCCTTCCAATGAGGGACGGGGCTACATTCTGAGGATGATCCTGAGAAGAGCAGCCCGCCATGGCCGTAAGATAGGGTTCCGGGAGCCTTTCCTGGCCCACATCGCCGATAAGGTGATTGAAATCATGGGCCACCATTACACCGAGCTCATCATGCGCCGGGAGTTCATTAAAAACCTCATAACCCAGGAAGAGGAAAGGTTCCAGCAAACTCTGGATGTGGGCCTGAACCTTCTGGATGAGCTTATGGAAAAGCTTACTTCCAGAGGACTAAAGGTGATCCCAGGTGAGGAGGCTTTTTACCTCTACGACACTTACGGCTTCCCTCTTGACCTGACCAGGGTGGTGGCTCGGGAAAGGGGATTTGAGGTGGACGAGGAAGGTTTCAACCGGGCTATGGAAGCTCAGAGGGCAAGAGCCCGTGCTGCTCGCACCTTTGAAATGGAAGAAGAGGAGCTCAAGAAAGCCGAGTTTTACAGCAACCTTTACGAGCAACTCAAACGAGAAAAAGCTCTCCCTGAAGAAGGGGTCGAGCACCTCTATGAAACCCATCTGGAGGTAAGGACCAGAGTCGTAGCCATAGTGAAAGGTGGGGAAAGGGTAAGCGTAGCCCATAAAGGCGATGAAGTGGAAGTAATCCTGCCTCAAACCCCCTTCTACGTTGAAAGCGGTGGACAGGTTAGCGACACCGGCTGGATAACCTGTACCCGCTCTATTGATGGCGAAGAGACCGTTTGGGAGATGGAAGTAGAAGAAATGCTTCGCCCGATCACAGGGCTCATAATCCATAAGGGCAAAATAACAGAGGGAACCGCAAGGGTGGGAGATGAAGTCTGGGCTACTGTGGACGCTGAAAGGAGGATGGATATATCCCGGAACCACACAGCCACTCACATCCTCCACAGCCAGCTCCGCCGATTGCTGGGCAGACACGTTTACCAGACAGGATCTCTGGTAGCTCCAGATCGCCTGCGCTTTGACTTCACTCACACCGGGATGCTCACCCAGACCCAGATAAGCGACCTTGAAAGAATGGTGAACGATGTAATCCTGGCCAATTACCCTGTCCAGATCGTCCACACCACTTATAAAGAAGCCATCGCCCAGGGAGCCATTGCCCTCTTTGAAGAAAAATACGGGGAAGAGGTCAGGATGTTAATGATAGGTCATCCCGATGAAATTATAAGCAAAGAGCTTTGCGGAGGAACCCACGTATCCACTACCGGAGAAATCGGTTTCTTCCACATCCTCTCGGAACAGGGGGTCGGGACAGGAGTGCGAAGAATAGAAGCGGTTACAGGCCGATACGCCCAGGAACTGGTGATGGAACGCCTGCGGGTTCTGGAATCTACCGCCGCTTTCCTCTCCTGCCTCCCCGAAGAGGTAGACCGGCGTGTCCTGGCCCTCATGGGTGAGCTTCAGAACAAAGAAAGGGAAATCCAAAAGCTCCAGAGGGCACTGGCTCGCAAGGTGTATGAAAGCCTCCTGGACAAAGCCATAAAAGTAAAGGATGTCAGTGTGGTGGCTGCCAGAATTGATGAGGTGGAAAATGAAGATATCCTGAGGGAAATGAGCGACTGGCTCCGGGAGGCCTTGGGCAGTGCGGTTGTAACTTTAGCCACAATTATAAACGGTAAGCCTTTCTTCATAGCCGCTATCACTGAAGACTTGGTGAGCAGAGGCCTTCATGCCGGCAACCTCATAAAAGAAGTAGCCAAAGTAGTGGGTGGAGGTGGAGGAGGTAAAGCCACCATGGCGCAGGCCGGAGGGCGCGATAAATCCCGTATAGAAGAAGCTCTCCGATTGGTTCCGGACCTGGTAGCCAGTGCTCTCAAAGATTAAGCCTGGCACCATACTTTCTATGGCCTCCGGATTGCCTCAATAGTTATGGATGAACTTTTGACAAGGATTGAACTGGACCGAGAAGAGGACATAATCTCAATAAGAGAACGGCTGGATTGGATCAGAGGGCAGCGCGCTGTCCTCGTGGTCCCTCCAGGTCAAAAGGCCCTTTCCAATCTCATTAACCTGAAGCTTCTCAACCGCAAAGCTCGTGATCTGGCTCTGGACCTTGTTTTAGTTACAAAAGACCCTCTTATCCGTTCCTTAGCGAAGGAAGCTGGCCTTAAAGCCTGGCCCTCCGAAAAAGAGGCCTTCAAAACCCCTGCTTTCCAAGCTTTACGCCCTGAACCCAGAACGGAGGAAGCCCCTTCCATCCTGGCTCTCTTCCTCATCACCCTGCCTTTTCTCCTCACCCTCCTTATCGGGATAGCTTTTTTCATCCCTTCGGCTAAAATAGAGCTTGCTCCCCTCACTCAGCCCATTGAAGCCACTTTCCAGATCAAAGCTGACCCGAGTGTGAATCGGTTGAAAAAGGCGGAAGCCGTTGTCCCTGCCAAAAAACTGCGGATGGAGCTTTCAGGTAAAGGTTCCGTTCCCACTTCCGCCCAGAAATATGTGCCCGATGAAAAAGCTTCCGGGACTGTGGTTTTCATAAACAAGACTGCTCAAGAAGTAACGATACCTCCAGGAACAGTAGTTTCCACCTCCACGGGCGAAAACGTTAAATTCACTACCGTAACCACAGTGACTCTCCCGGCCTACTACCAGAGCCAGGCGGAAGCCCCGATTGTAGCGGTAGATCCAGGGCCTCAGGGCAACGTGGATGCCTATCTCATAAACAGGATTGAAGGAGTGTTGGCTTTTAAAGTTCAGGTTTACAACCCTATGCCCACTTCAGGAGGAACCCTGAAGCCCGTTAATGTGGTCACAAGAGAGGATAAAGAACGCCTCAAAGCTATGGTCCTGCAGAACCTCCATCAGAAAGCTTATCAGGATTTTATGAACCAGCTCCCAGCCGATTCTTTCCTTATACCCCAGACCATAACCGTTGTGCCCCTTCAGGAAAGCTACGATCGCTTTGTGGATGAGGCGGCTGACCAGCTTAACCTTGAGCTTAAAGCGGTGGCCCTGGCCCTGACGGTAAACAGGAACGATTTAAGAACCTTAGCGGTTGAGTTTCTTTCCCCTCACGTTCAGGCGGGATATGAACTCCTGCGAGAAGAGATTAACTTTGAAGTTCTGGAGGCTCGGGAAGAAAAGGATAGTAAATATCTGGTAACCTTAAAAGCCAAAGCTCCTGCCGTTGCCAGGGTAAACAAAGGGCAAGTGCGGGATGAGGTTAGAGGCTTGCCTGTTCCGAAAGCTATGGAGAAGCTGAAGACCCTGCCCCTCCGCTCTGAACCCTCCATTGAAGTCTCACCGAGCTGGTTCGGAAGGCTTCCATGGCTCCCCTTCAGGATAGAAATCAGGGTGAAAGCCGGATGAAAAGAGTAGCTGCGCTTGATATAGGGGGGAAACGCATAGGTATCGCCCTTAGTGATCCAGAAAAGATGATAGCTTTCCCAAAAGGATTCGTTGAAGCAGAGAAAGCCCTGGAGGAAATCCCTCACCTTTTCCGCCAGTGGAGCGTAGGAGCCGTGGTGGTGGGAATCCCGGTGACTCTGCGGGGGGAAGAGGGGCCTCAGGCCTTGAAAGTTAAGGAGTTCCTCTCATCCCTTGAAGATGCTTTCAGGAAGGAAGGGATGGAAATAGAGATTGTGCTATGGGACGAGCGCCTCTCCACTGCGCAGGCTGAAGCTTTCCTCCGGCAGGCTGGCTATAAAGCCGGGAAAATGCGGCGGCGGGTTGATGCTGCCTCCGCCACTTTAATCCTCCAAAGCTATCTTGATTTTCTCAGGAGAGCCTGAACCCATGGATTACTGGAAAAGCGTGGGGGCCATCGTAAAAAAGGACTTTCTAACCGAATGGAGAAGCAGGGAGATCTTCAGCTCCATGTTCGTCTTCGTGATGCTGGTAACCCTTGTTTTCAATTTCGCCTTTGAATTAAGGGTGGAAGATGTGACAAAAGTGGCTCCGGGGGCTCTGTGGGTGGCTTTCGCTTTTGCTGGGGTCCTGGGCCTCAATCGTTCATTTATCCTGGAAAAGGACAAGGGCTGCCTTGAAGGCCTCCTCCTGGCCCCGGTGGATAGAAGTGCCATATTCTTCGGCAAATGGCTTGGAAATGTAACTTTTATGGCTTCCGTAGAGCTTTTGACTTTGCCTGTTTTCTCCGCTCTATTTAATGTAAACCTTTTCCGACCTGCTCTTTTCCTTGTCCTGGCTCTTGGAACCTTCGGGTTTGCAGGGGTTGGCACTCTTTTCGCAGCTATGGCCATCAATACCAGAGCCAGGGAAATTATGCTCCCAGTGCTTCTCTTTTCCGTATCAATTCCCATAATGATTTCAGCCGTCAAAGCTACCGGAGTAATTCTTGACAACTCACCTTTATCCGAGGCCTCCCACTGGATAAGGCTTATGGTGGTTTTTGATGTGCTTTTTACCGCCATTTCCCTTCTTACCTTTGAATACGTCCTGGAGGAGTGAGGGATGGAGCCCCAGAAAGTAAACTTGCTGGTGGCATTGAGCGCTGGAGTGCTTTCCTTCCTTTCACCCTGTGTCCTGCCGGTCATCCCGGCGTTTATAGGCTACCTGAGCGGAGTCTCCCTTGAAGAAAAAGGTAACAGGAGGAAAGTTTTCTTCCACGCCCTCTCCCTTGTCCTGGGCTTTTCCTTTGCCTTCACTCTTATGGGAGCTTCGGCCGGAGCTCTGGGCCAGCTATTAAAAGGGGTCTTACCTCTCATTCAGAAAGTGGGGGGAATTATGATCGTTCTTTTCGGCATGCATGTTATGGGACTTTTGAAAATCCCTGTCCTTTATCAGGAGAAAAAAATCCCCTTTAATCCAGGCGCGGGCGCAGGATACGGCGCATCCTTTCTGGCCGGGATTGTATTCTCAGTGGGGTGGACCCCATGTGTGGGGCCAATCTTGGCGGCGATACTTCTAATGGCCGGAAATTCTGCCACAGCATGGGAGGGAGCCTTGCTCCTGGTCGCTTACTCTCTCGGACTTGGAATTCCCTTCCTGGCGGTTGGAGCTGCCCTCCTGCCCCTGAGCCGATGGCTCCGCCGAGCCAGCCGCTACGGGAATTACCTCTCCTGGATTACAGGTGTTTTTCTCATTGTTGTGGGCTTCCTGCTTTTTACCGATACTTTCAGGTTGCTGGGAGGTCTTTAGTTGGACAGAATAGCTGAATGGCTGGCTTATCAGGCAATCAAACACTGGCTGATGATAGTCAACCTGGCTGTGGCGCTTTTCCTGCTCCCCACTATACTGGCCCCTATCCTTATGGTCGCTGGTTTCACTGAGCCTGCCAGGATTATCTATTCCCTTTACAGCATTACCTGCCATCAGCTTCCGGAACGCTCCTTCTTCATAGGCCCCAAGCTGTACTATACCCTGAACGAAATTCGGGAAGCCATGGGGCCGGATGCCGGTAACATTGCGAAGCGGAGAGCTTTCATCGGAAATCCGGAAATCGGGTATAAAATGGCCATTTGTGAACGAGATTTTGCCATATATTTTTCCATCTTGGTGGCAGGGCTCGCCTTCTCTCTGGTAAGGGGAAAACTTGAACCTCTTCCCTTCAAGGGTTTCCTCATCCTGTGCATACCAATAGCTGTTGATGGTTTAACCCAGTTTTTGGGGCTTAGGGAAAGCACACCTCCCGGGAGGATTTTCAGCGGCTCCCTCTTCGGGGCGGGACTCGTCTGGACTCTGTATCCCCGTATAGAAGCGGCTTTTCAGGAGGCCAGAGAAATCGCGGAGGAAAAATGGAAGAAAAGATCCGGGAAATCCACCGAAGGCTGTTGACCCAGTACGGTGATAAAGGCGGGTCAAAGGGCTGGGATCCCGTTACCCTGTTGGTTTCTGCTATCCTCAGCCAGAATACCAATGATGCCCTCCGGGACAGAGCTTTTGAAAGGCTCAGAGCCCGTTTTTCTTCATGGGAAGAAGTGAGAGACGCTCCCGTGGAAGAAGTGGAAGAGGCGATAAGAGTAGCGGGCCTTTCCCGTCAGAAAGCTTTCCGAATCCAGCAGGCTCTCAGGCGCATCACGAACGAGGTCGGAACCCTTGATCTTTCTTTCCTGCGAAAAATGGACCTGGAAGAGGCCAGGAAATGGCTCATGTCCATGGAAGGCATTGGGCCGAAGACAGCGGCTATAATCCTCCTTTTCGGGCTGGGGATGGCGGCTTTCCCGGTGGATACTCACATCTTCAGAGTTTCCAAAAGGCTTGGGCTCATCTCTCAGAGGACAACCCGAGAGAAAGCTCATAAAATCCTGGAAAGCCTCATTCCGCCCGAACATTATTACTCCTTTCATCTCAACATGATTGAACATGGCCGTAAGGTTTGTTCCCCTCGCCACCCCAGGTGCCAGGATTGCGTGCTGAACGACCTCTGCGATTTTTACAGGGGAAGCGCATGAGGAAAAGATATCCATTCCTGACCTATGAAAGGTTAAAGGATACAATCCGGGGGAAGGCTCTATTGATCTTCATTGTATCCCTTTGCTTCAGCCTGCTCCCTTCCCCCTGGCTCAAAATGCCCCGGTGGCCCTGGGTTTTAATGGCCCTGGCCTCCTTCTCCCTTGCCGCTTTGACGTCCCTTATATCTCGCTCCAGCTATGTGAAGCTTGCAGCTGAAGGCCTTGAAATAAAATCCCTCTTCGGCGAAATTTTTATCCCTTACGACGAAATAGTAGAAACATACTACGGGGTCTTCGGCAAAATCTTTGAGCCCGCACACCAGAACTGGTCCCAGCGGATTTTCTTGCAACCTTTCTGGTTTGAGCCAGTAATAGTGCTCAAGTTGGAAGAATTCCCTTACGACTACGCCAGCTTGAGGCTCCTTTTCGGCAAATACCTGTTTGAGCCCAGGAAAAAAATTCTGGTTCTTCTGGTAAAAGAGCCCACAGAACTCAACGCCAGGATAAGCTCCATCCTTCAGGAGAGACGCCTACAGAAGACAGAGGAGAAAGGATGAACCTTCTTATCCTTGGGGCCAGGAGACTGGGACTGGAGCTTGACCCTGAAAAGCTACGGGCTTTTGAGGTATATTACCACGAGCTCAGGAAGTGGAACCGCAAAGCAAACTTAACCTCCCTCATCGCTCCCAACGAAGTCCAGGTAAAACACTTTCTGGATTCCCTCACCATTTACGAGATTCCGGAATTCAGGGAAGCAGTTTCCTCGGGCCGGAAGATAAACTTTGTGGATGTGGGAACCGGCGGGGGTTTCCCCGGGATTCCGATTAAAATTGTTACTCCTGGGATAAATCTTGTCCTTGTGGACTCTTCCCGGAAAAAAATCCAGTTCCTTGAACACCTCAAAGAAGCCCTCGGACTGGAAGGGGTGGAGATAATCTGGGGCAGAGCTGAGGAAATAGCCCGCCAGGAAAACCACCGAGAGCGATACGATTGGGTAGTAGCCAGAGCTCTTGCGGAGTTCCCAACCTTGGCTGAATACCTGCTACCCTTCTGCCGGATCGGAGGCTACGTGGTGGCTTACAAGGGCCCCAAAATCTTCCAGGAACTGGAAATCTCTTTGGAAGCTATAAACCTTCTGGGGGGAAAAGTGGTAAGACTTCACTCTGTTCAGACCCAGGGCCTTGAAAGTTCTCGCTACCTCCTCCTGATAGCTAAGGAGTCTTCTACTCCCCTACTCTACCCGAGGCGCCCGGGAATTCCTGCCAAACGCCCTCTGAAGGTCAGTAAGGAGAAGGGTCCTGTAGCTGGTGGAGCTTCTGGCCTTTCGGTGATCGATTCCATCAAAATTGACGGTGAAGAATGGGCATGATAGAATAAAGTCAACCTCAGAGCTAAGGAGGGAAAATGGGGCAAGTTTATGTTTCCGACCATCCACTGGTCCAACATAAGCTGACCCTTCTGAGAGACATAAGCACCGAGCCCAAACGATTCCGCGAGCTTCTGAAAGAAATCACCTGGCTTCTTCTCTACGAAGCCACCAGGGACCTGAAGGTGGAGGAAAAGCCAGTAACCACGCCCTTAGGCACAGCGACAGGAGTCCGCATTATTGAAGAAATAGCCTTTTGCCCCATCCTCAGAGCTGGCCTTGGAATGATAGAACCTGCTTTAGAGCTCATCCCAAGAGCTCAGGTATGGCATATCGGGATATATAGGGACCACAAAACCCTGAAGCCCATTGAGTATTACACAAGCCTTCCCGAAAAAGCTACCGCCCAGGTAGCCATAATCTTGGACCCGATGCTGGCCACGGGTGGGTCGGCCGCGATGGCGGGTGATCTCCTCAAAAGTATTGAAGTACCGAGGATAAAATTCGTGGGAGTAATAGCAGCTCCCGAGGGGATTAAAAAATTGCACCAGGCCCATCCGGATATAGATATCTTTGTGGCCGCAGTGGATAAATACTTGACCCCTGAACCTCAAAAGCCCGGCGATCCCCCAGCCGGATACATCGTCCCAGGCCTCGGGGACGCTGGAGACCGCCAGTTCAGGACGGGTTAGTATGGCACGTCCATCATGGGATGAATATTTCATGCGAATAACACGCCAAGTGGCGGAGCGCTCTACATGTTTGCGTCGCCAGGTTGGGGCTGTAATAGTGAAAGACAAACGCATCCTCGCCACAGGCTACAATGGCGCCCCCAAAGGTCTACCCCATTGTCTTGATATAGGCTGTTTGCGGGAAAAAGAAGGGGTCCCCTCTGGTTACCGGCAGGAACTGTGCCGTGGCCTCCATGCCGAACAGAACGCCATAATCCAGGCAGCCTTCTATGGAGTCCCTATTGAAGGTTCCGACCTTTACACCACGCACCAGCCCTGTGTGACCTGCGCCAAGATGATTATAAATGCAGGCATAAAAAGGGTAGTCTATGGCGCCCCTTACCCTGAAGACCTGGGCAAGCAGATGCTTCAAGAGGCAAAGGTAGAACTGGTTTATTTTCCTTTGATAGGAGGGAACAACCATTAGCTTCAGGGAATGGTACTCTAACCTTACCCAGGCGCAAAAGCTCACTTACGGCTTTCTTTTAGCTGTAATCCTTGCCACTATACCCTGCTATTGTCTCGGATTTCTGGCTCTGGCCTTTGCCCCACCCCGAAAGCCTGAATCCACACCTATCATATGGCCATCTCCCATCCCTACCCTAACCCCTACTTTCACTTCTACTCCCACCCCCCCAACCCCCCAGCAACCCAACCCCCCACAAATGTTTGCCCCCCCCCCACATAAACACCCCCCCCAACACACACCCCACCCCCCACCCCCCAGAAGACCCCCAAACCCCCCCCCCCACACCCCCCCCCCCATCACAACCCCACCCTCCAGCGATTGCGGCACACCCAAGCACTAGAATGTTTCCCTAACCGACGCTCTTCAGATCTCCACTATGGTGCGATTGCGGCCGGCATTCAAGACCTCCTCCACAATGT
>JANXAG010000048.1 GCA_025062375.1 Anaerolineae bacterium
CATCATGTCCACCTTGTTGAGAAAAATCACCATCGCCGGAACGTTCACCTGCCTGGCCAGAAGAACGTGCTCCCTGGTCTGAGGCATCGGCCCATCAGGAGCCGCCACCACTAAAATGGCACCATCCATCTGAGCCGCACCAGTTATCATGTTCTTTATGTAGTCCACATGCCCAGGACAGTCTATGTGAGCATAGTGCCTGCGGTAAGACTCATACTCAATGTGAGCTATGTTGATCGTTATACCCCTCGCCCTCTCCTCAGGAGCCTTGTCTATCTCCTCAAAAGGAACAAACTGGGCAAGCCCCTTGAAACTCAACACCTTCGTTATCGCCGCCGTAAGGGTTGTCTTCCCATGGTCAATATGCCCTATCGTCCCCACGTTCACGTGCGGTTTGGTTCTAACAAACTTGGGTTTAGACATCTCAACCCCTCCCCTTACAAATTATGGAGCCCACGACCGGATTTGAACCGGTGACCTACGCCTTACCAAGGCGTTGCTCTGCCGGCTGAGCTACGTGGGCTCTTTTGCGTATATTATATAGGACAGCAAATTTTTTGTCAAATTTTAGCGTTTTCCAGGCTACCAGGAAGGCGGAGGATTAGGGCTATCACCAGTTGCAGGAAGATCGCTCTTTCTGGCCCGAGGCACGAACAAATACGCCGGGCAGGTAGGGGGGATGAGAGCTTTCAGAGCCAGAGGCTTAACCTCTATTTGCACCGGGGTCTTGCCTATGGGCTCACCGTCCACCTGGATAGAAAATGGGCGCGCTGTTGTAACTCTGAGGCGGGAAACCCGCTTCATCTCCACTAGAGGGTCGCTCACATGCTTCCCGGAAAGAACTGTGTAGACGTGGTGGATAAGCTGGGGAAACCTGTAACCTTTGAAAATGCAAAGGTCCAGCAGCCCATCGTTTACACGGGCGTAGGGGGCAACTTTGATCATCCCTCCATAGAGGCAAACATTGCTTACAATAGCCAGGATAATCCTTCGTCTGAAGGTCCTCCCATCCATATGGAAGGTGGACCTTGTTCCCAAAAAGGTTATGGCTGTTATTACTCCAGCTGCCACGAACGCAGCGGCGCCTAATTTCCTTTTCACTGCAGGGTGAGATTCCACCTCCTCGGTGACAAGGGCATCTATGCCTATGCCGCACCAAAGAAGAAAATGGCGGTCATTGGCGATTCCTACATCTACAAGAGCTACAGAAGATTCCAGTAACTTTTCAGCAGCACTGGAGACATCGGGCGAGCTCAGAAAAAGGTTAGCAGATGTCAGGCCCAGCTGTCTTGCCCAAACGTTCCCGGTGCCAAGGGGCAGAACCCCTAAGGCCGTTTCCGTCCCCACTATGCCATTGACTACCCCGTTAACGGTGCCGTCGCCCCCAGCAGCTATTACTGCATTGTAGCGAAGGGAAGCAGCCTCTTTGGCCATCAGATAAACATCGTGGCTGTTTTCCGTCTCCACTATTTCTACTTTCCACCCACCTCTTTCCAGGACACTGGCCGCTCTGGTTAAAGCCTCCCAGTTCCGGCGGGGACCGGCAGCGGGGTTAAAGATTATCAGCCCTTTCATCGTTGGAGCACTCGTAAAATTCTCTGGATTTCTTCCTCAAGATCTCTGCTGGTGTCCACCACTATATGCGGCCTGCTGATGGGTTGCTGGTATTCTTTCATACGGGAATAAACGCTCCAGTCAGCATCGGAAATATCATGGTTATCTCTTGCGGTATGGCGTTTCTCGAGCCTTTCCCGTACCACCTCTTCCGGGGCCACAGTCTGGATTATTACCAGCTTGGCATTGTTTCTTTCCGCCAGTCTGTATACATATTCCCGGTGAACTTCTGAAAGGTTTGTGGCATCAAAGATAACCCTCAACCCCTTCTTGAGAAGCCGGTCAATCAGGATATGACACACTTTGTGCACGAGGGCGCTTTCCCGTGAAGAGTAGGAGGGAGGATTAAAGAGGGTTTTACGCACGAAATCCGATTCCACTATCACAAAGGGGACCCTCTCACTCAGCTTCCTCGCCAGGTAGGATTTTCCCGTGCCTGGTAAACCTGAAAGCATGACCAGGACAGGATAAGCGGTAATGTGGGAAGTGTTAGCGAGTTTGCTTTCCACTTCAGCCACCGCCTTTTCCAGGTCTATATAGAACCCTTCTTTCTCCATCCTCTCCATAGGTCTACCCCGCAATACCTCTGAGGATAGGAGCTTCTATAAGAGCCCGAGTTCCTCTGCCATCATTTCCCCGGTTTATTTCAAAAGATCCTTTGAGGTCTTCCTCCACCAAAGTGCGAACTATCTGGAGACCGAGGGTTTGCCTTGATTCTGGCTCCTTGAATCCTACTCCATCATCAACGACTTCCACGGAAAATCTGTCTCCAATCTGTCCCACTGTCACGGATATAGTCCCTTGCGCTTTCCCTATGAAGGCGTGCTCCAGAGCATTTTGAAGGAGCTCGTTCACCGCCAGAGCCAGGGCGGTGGCAGGGCGAGCGGGCAAGAAAAGGGGCTGGCCCTGAACTTTCAAGGTTATTTCTTTGCCGGGAACCCTCATGTTTTCGGCCAGGATAGAACCGAGCTTTTCCAGAAGGGCCAGAATATCTACCTGGTGGAATCCCTGGCTCGATAGGATGTCGTGGACAGCCGCGATGCTCAGGATCCTGTTTATGGCTTCCTGGAAGGAACGATGTGCCGATTTGTTTTCCTCCTCGGCCATTTGCATCCTTAAAAGCATAGCTACTGTCTGCAGGTTGTTTTTAATTCGGTGGTGCATTTCCCTTATTACGGTCATTCCGGTGATAAGGGTGGCGTTTTCTATGGCGAGGGCTATCTGGTTTGCCAGGGTTGAGAGGAACCTTATTTCCTCTTGAGAGAAATTGCGGGGCTTTTCAGTGTAACAGACCAGAACTCCCCGTGCCCTCTCCCGCACGATCAGGGGCACTGCCAGAATGGAGGGAGTACCGGATGAAACCTTTATCTTTCCGTTTGAGACCACTTCTCCGAGTTCCGGAGGAGTTTTAGGAGGGCCGTAAGAGGCACGAATGGAAAGTTCACCCTTTTCATCCAGTAGTAGAAGGAGGGAACCTTCGGCTTTGATCATTCTGGCTGCCATTTCCACCACTACTTTGAGAACATCGTCAAGATAAAGGGGGGAAACTATGGTTTTGCTCACCTCGGCCAAAGCGGAAAGCTCCTCCAGCTGCCGCTGCATGTTATCGTAAAGCATTGCCTTTTCAATAGCTCCGGCTGCTAGGTCTGCCACCAGGCTGAGGAGCTCTATCTCTTCTTCCGTATAATCGTGGTAAGAGGAAGTCTGCACATTCATAGCCCCGATAATTCTGCCCTGGATGGAAAGGGGAACTGCCATGAGGGATTTAAAGTGCCATTCTTCCGTTTCGGGCAGGAGTTTGAAGCGGGGGTCTGCAGCGGCATCCCTTACGGCCACCGGAACCCCGTGAAGGGCGGCCCAACCGGTTAATCCTTCTCCCAGGCGAAGCCTGGCTTTACCTATAGCCTGAGGGGCGAGCCCCGTTGAAGCCCTGAGCACCAGGTATTGCCCGGACTTATCCAGAAGGTAGATGGAACAAGAATCCATCCCCATAACCTCGGCGGTGGTGCTGGTTATAAGTTGCAACGTTGTGGCCAGATCCATAGCCGAGTTTATGGCGTTTGTTATCCGCCTTATGGCTGAGATAAGAGCTTCCTTCTCCATTTTCCCCTGCATTAATTATAAAACCAGGTGGAAAAGAGAAAAAATTCCCATCAACCCCGAGCGGAGCTCAAAACTGCGACAAGCCTTTAGCCCACGGGAGCACTAAGGAGCCCCGAGAACACGCCACCGATTTTGCGTAAAATCCTCCTTCGTGCTATGCTTTATGCGATTTTAATTCTGCCCCCATAAAGGAGAAGCCATGAGCTCGTACGCCGAGTGGCGCGAGAGATGGGCCTCTCTAAAGGCCATTGGGTACTTTTGTTCTTACATTCCCGAGGAATTGCTCGTAGCGGCGGGGTTTAACCCTATACGTATAATTCCTGGTGTAACTGACGCCTCATTATCCCAAACCCACCTTCAGAGTTACACTTGTTATCTTTCCAGAGCTTGTTTACACCGAGCCATCAAAGGTGAGCTTGATTTCCTTGCAGGAATGATTTTCTCGCATACTTGCGATACTATGCAGGGGCTTGCCGATATATGGCCTCAGGCTCGCCCTGGGATTTTCGTAGAAACTTTCAACTTTCCCACTGTTCTCAGTTCAGGAAAAGCTTTTCATTACACTATCGCCGAACTGGAGCGCCTTAAAGGACGCCTGGAAGAATTCACAGGCAAAGCCATCGGGGAGGAAAGCTTGAGGGAGGCTGTAAAGCTTGTTAACAGGAAACGCGCCCTCCTTCAGGAGCTGGCTTCAAGACGGGAAAGGATGCCGGCTTCTCGCTTTTTCCAGGCTGTGGACAGAGCTCTTACCATGCCCCTGGAAGAGGCCATAAGCTTTTTAGAATCCTCAAAGTGGGAAGGGGAGGAGCCTTCGGGCAAATTCCGAATCCTGCTGGCTGGTTCTACCCTTGATGATCTGAGTCTGGTAGAGGCCATAGAAAAAAGCGGGGGCAAAATAGTTGAAGATGACTTTTGCAATGGCACCCGCTATTTCCAGACCCTGGCCGATGAATCGCTTCCGCCCATGGAAGCAATTGCAAAGCGCCTGCTGGAAAGACCCCTTTGTCCCTGCAAGTTCGTGCGCACCGGGGCTTATTCTCAGAATCTTGTGGAAAAAGCCCGCAAAGCTAATGCTCAAGGGGTAATTCTGGTTCGCCAGAAGTTCTGTGACCCCTGGGGCTGGGAATACCCTATGATGGACTCCATTTTCAAAGAGAATGGAATCCCACTTCTCATGGTGGAAGTGGAGCAGCCCGGGGCCATTGGCCCTGCCGTTACAAGGATCCAAGCTTTCTTGGAAATGCTTACAGGAGGATAAGAATGGCTGGAGGATACCTTGGCAAGATCCTCGTGGTAGATTTAGACCAAGGGCAATGGACAGTAGAACCCCTGAAGGAAGAATATGCAATTCGTTTTCTGGGAGGAGGGGGACTTGCCTGCCGTTACCTTTATGACCTCATTTCACCCTCCACTGACCCCCTAAGCCCTGAAAACCCCCTCTTTTTCATGACCGGTCCTCTGGTAGGGACAAGGGCTCCCTCATGCGGACGCTACACAGCCTGTTTTCTTTCTCCTCTCACCAGGATATGGGGTGAAAGCAATGCTGGAGGTTTTTTCGGGCCAGAACTGCGCTTTGCTGGCTTTGATGGGATCCTTATCCGGGGCCGCGCTCCCGAGCCCGTTTACCTCTGGGTTCGTGATGATAAGGTGGAAATAAGGTCCGCTTCCCATCTGTGGGGGCTGGATACTTACAGGGTTCAGGAAGCAATCAAGGAAGAACTTAAAGAGCCCAGAGCGAGGATAGCGTGCATCGGCCCGGCGGGGGAAAATCTGGTAAAGCTAGCAGCTATCATCAACGATAACGCCAGGGCTGCAGCCAGAGGTGGTCCGGGAGCAGTTATGGGTTCCAAAAACCTCAAAGCCATTGCGGTAAAGGGCTCTGGCTCCATACCTCTCCACAACGAGTCTGCCTTCAACGAAGCGGCCCGGGAAGCCAGGGATTGGGTTAAAGAGGATTTACTTGCTCAGCTCTTCCACACCGGCGGGACGGCTTTCTGGATGGATATGGGTCACGAGTTTGGGGATGTCCCGATTAAATACTTTACAAGGGGCCAATTTGAAGGAGCCAGAAACCTCAGCGGCGCCACCATGGCCGAAACGATCCTGGTCAAAACGAGTGCTTGCTACGGTTGCACCATAGCTTGCGGGCGAGTTGTTGAAATCAAAGAAGGCCCTTACAGCCTCCCGGTGACAGAGGGCCCTGAATATGAGACCCTCTGTGCCCTTGGAACTCTCCTTATGGTTGACAACCTGGCCGCTGTTTCCTACGCCAACTATCTCTGCAACTCTTTCGGGCTCGACACCATCTCCACGGGGGTTACCATAGCCTTTGCCTACCATCTTTTTGAGAAGGGGGTTCTGAGCGAGAAGGACCTGGGCTTTGCTTTGAAATGGGGCGACCCCGATGGGGCTATCAAACTTATAAATCTCATGGCTCACAGGGAAGGTTTCGGAGACATCCTGGCGGAAGGGACCAGAGCTATGGGGGAGCACTTCGGGCTTCCTGAGGAGGCAGCTCACGTCAAAGGTCTGGAAGTGCCAATGCATGAGCCTCGTGCTTTCTTTGGCAGTGCCTTGGCCTATGCTACCTCGCCCCGAGGCGCCTGCCATATGCAGGGCGACCCCTATAGTGTAGATTCTGGAGCTGCTATACCGGAAATCGGGATAATTCCGGGGGACCGCTTTGCTGTGGAGGGTAAAGCCTGGATGGTGGCTCGGATTCAGGATTGGCGTGCCCTCTACAATTCCATGATAATGTGCCAGTTCTGCAGCCCTGGCCCAGAAAGGATCGCCAGAATGCTTCGGGAGGCTACTGGCTGGGATATAAGCATTGATGAGCTCATCAGAATAGGCAGAGATATCTTCGACATTAAGCGAGCCTTCAATGTGAAAATGGGGATAAAGCGCCAGGATGATAGACTTCCGTCCCTGCTCCTGCACCCTCTCCCCGACGGGGGAGCTGAGGGGGCTGTTCCTGATCTGGAAAAACTTCTGACCGATTACTATGAGGTCCGTGGCTGGTCAGATGATGGAACTCTCACCTCCGAGAGAATGCGGGAGCTTGGCCTTGTTGGATAAAGTTTGCCGGGCTAAACACTGTTGATTTGACAGGGCACTAAGGGGTTGCTTTGTCCAGCGG
Source organism: Anaerolineae bacterium (assembly GCA_025062375.1). Taxonomy (NCBI): domain Bacteria; kingdom Bacillati; phylum Chloroflexota; class Anaerolineae; species Anaerolineae bacterium. The sequence continues at coordinate 6,857 of JANXAG010000048.1, forward strand.
GAGGCAGGATGGCTAAAATTGAAATAAAGCCTGTAATTACTTCTAAAGAGCTTGAGCAATTCATCCTTTTCCCATGGAAAATTTACGCTAATGACCCTTACTGGGTTCCCCCATTGATAAGCGAGCGAAAAGCTTTCTTTGACCCCAGCCGTAACCCTTTTTTCAAGCACGCTGAGGTTCAGCTTTTCCTGGCTCTAAAGGATGGGGAAATAGCTGGGACAATTTCGGCCCACATAAACCACACTCACAACGAGTTCCATCAGGAGAAGGCTGGCTTTTTCGGGTTTTTTGAGTGCATTGAAGATTTTCCTGTAGCCCAAAAACTCCTGGAAACTGCCTGTCAATGGGTGGCTGAAAGGGGGATGGAGGTCATACGGGGTCCTATGAATTTTTCCACCAATGAAGAGTGCGGCCTTCTAGTGGAAGGCTTTGATTCCCGCCCTGTGGTCATGATGACCTACAATCCCCGTTACTACGTGGACTTTGTGGAAAAGGCGGGCTTCGTCAAAGCAATGGACCTTTACGCTTACATCCTTAAAGCCGAAGATTTCAAAAACAATGCCGAAAACCTCCCCGAAAAGGTGTTTAAAGCTGCCCAGGCTGCCCTCAACCGTCCCCGAATCAGGGTCAGGAACCTGAATTTCAAAGACTTTGACCGGGAAGTGGAAAGAGGCTGGAAAGTTTACAATTCAGCTTGGAGCAAGAACTGGGGCTTTGTGCCTCTCAGCAAGGAAGAATTCAAGCATATAGCCTATGGCCTTAAACCCTTCCTGGATCCTGAGCTCATCTTCGTGGCGGAGGTTAACGGAGAACCAGTGGGGCTATCGGTTACTTTGCCCGACCTTAACATTCCGCTACATAGGATAAATGGGAAACTGTTCCCGCTGGGCTGGCTGAAGTTTCTCTGGTATAAAAGGAAAATAGACACAGCCCGGTTCTTCATGATGGGGGTAGTGGAAAGATACCGCAACTTGGGAATAGACGCTATCTTTTACCTGGAGACGGCCAAGGCCCTCCTCAAAAAGGGCTACACTCGCTGCGAGGTGTCATGGATTTTGGAGAACAACGTCATGATGAACCGAATAGTCCAGCGCCTCGGCGGGCGAATTTATAAAGTTTACCGGATATATGAAAAAAATCTGGCATAGAAACCTTTTTATCTTTGCTTCTTACACGCTGCTGGCTCTCTTCTTAACCTGGCCCCTGCCTCTGCATTTCACCACGCACGTCCCCGGCGATGGAGGGGATGACCCGGCTCTCACCTGGAACCTGTGGTGGGTTAAGTATGCTCTTTTGGATCTCCGTTCTTCCCCCTTCTATTGCCAGCATATGTTTTACCCTATCGGCATAAACCTCGCCTTTTACACCCTTACGGTCCTCAACGGCGTACTCTCCATTCCCCTTCAGTTCGCTCTCGGCCTCATTCCTGCCACTAACATCATCCTGATATCTTCCTTCGCGCTTTCAGCCTTTGGAGCTTATCTCCTCGCCAAAGGGCTAAGGGTTTCGCGGTCGGAGTTGCCGCCATTTTTGGCTGGATTGATCTACGGTTATGCCTCCTGCAAGCTTTTCTATGCGGCCCTCGGACAATTCAATATCGCCAGCTCGCAGTGGATGCCTTTCTTTGCCCTGGCTCTGCTCAGGCTTGGAAAAAATAGCGGAGCTAAATGGGCAGCCATTGGAGCCCTATTTCTCATCTTTCAGGCCTGGGCGGAAATGACCTTCGCCTCTTTCCTCCTTCTCCTGACCGTTTTCTACCTGGGCTGGGCTCTCTTCTTCCGCCTGGGTAACCCGCGCTACCTCCTGGTTCAAGTTGCCTTTATGTTTTTGCTCTTTGCGGCAGGAATATCTCCCCTCCTGATAGCTATGGTGCCAGATCTTCTGGCGGAAGGGGACTTTTTCCTCCGGGGCACAGGTTTCGCCGAAGTCTTCTCGGCCGACCCCGTCGGGTTTTTACTGCCCACGCGCCTCCACCCTTTGCTGGGTAAAATTGTGGATCGTTTCCCTTTCCCCCATGATAAGGGGCAACACCTATATCCTGGGTTCGCAGTACTCACCCTCGCTCTTTTGGGGCTGAGAAATAAAGCTCTTTTCTGGATAACAGGAGCCATTATCTTTACGTTGCTTTCCCTGGGGCCTACCCTCCACTTTAACGGCAAAGATACAGGAATACCCATGCCTTTTGCCCTTCTCCAGGAAATCCCCTTCTTCAAGGGCAATCGCTATCCAGGGCGTTACAACACGCTGGTGATGCTTTGTCTGGCCATAGCGGCTTCCTCAGGGGCTGAGCTGATTTTCAGAAAGGCAGAAGGAAAAATAAAGAAAGGCCTGTTTGCCGCTCTGCTTTCGCTCATTATATTCGAGCACCTCTCAATCCCATTGCCCCTTTCGGATATGCGCATTCCAGAACCTTACATTAATATTGCCTCTGACCCTAAGCCTGGGACAGTGCTGGAAATACCACTGGCATGGCGGAATAGCTTCCGGATAACGGGAACCGTAGATCCCATTATCATGTTTGTCCAATATTACCAGACATTGCACCAGAGGCCCATCCTGGGTGGAAATACTTCCCGGAATCCGGAGTTCAAGTTCCAGTATTTCACCGAGGCTCCCATCCTCAACACTATCGTGGCCCTGGAAAACGGTCACACAATATGGCCGGAAGTTCTGGAGGAGGATAAAAGGCTTGCCCCTTATTTCCTCCGGTTTTTCAACATCCGCTACATTGTAGTTCATCCGCGCCGGGTTCCAAAGGCATTGCTGGATTATTTGGCTGAAATTTTCGGACTTGAAATGCCCCCTGAGCTCCCTGGTGGCCCTCTAGTCTTCAAGGTTGATAATATCCCCTTCCCGGACCGCATTTCCATTGCGATGGGAGAGCCCATTGCTCACCTCTACCGCGGTGAAGGATGGGCTCCGGTTCCTACGGGGGATTATGTGTGGGTTCAAAGGCACAAGGCCCGCCTCTTTCTGCCTCTGGAAACCAGGGCTTACAGGATGAGGTTCCGGATTTTCTCCCCTGGAGAAGGCCAAGTAATGGTTGTGGAGGCGGGAAAGGGCAAGCTCGCCACTATTGCCCTGAAAGCCGGGTGGAATGAATATGAAATTTACATCCCACCGGAAGCTTTGAAAGAAGGGCTTAATGAGTTTACTCTTTGTTTCTCTAAACTTTTCCTGCCTCCTGAAGGGGTTCTGGTCCGAAGCGCGGGGATGCATGTGGGCGATTTCGTTCACATCTATGTAAAGGGCAGGGATGTGGCCCTCGATAGACGGGGCTACAACGTTGTTCTCATTTCACCAGGTGGCGAGGTAAAAGACATTGCTTCTTTTGACACCTTTGCCTCGGAGAGGGAATCGGAAAAGCTGGCGAGCTATCTGGCGTCTATTCCTGCAGGCTATACTGTGGCCATTGGAGTCAAGGATGAGGCTTCTCTTAAGCTTGAGGGCAAAGCAGTTGAGGCCCTCCAGGCTCTGGGAGCCAGGGTTGACCTCCGGGGGTGTTTCCGGTGTTCTTACGCTTTTCTGGGGGTTAAGGGTGAAGGAGTTCTTGGCGAGGCTTATCACCCCTTCAGACCTGTATCAGTTTTCACCGGGGAGGCTGTGAGCGAACCCTCAGTAGCCGTAGCTATAAGCCACATAGAACTTTATCCGGCTCAACCGTAAAACCTTCGGGCTATTTCCGGGCCCTGAAGGGGACGAACTGGAGGTGAGACCCGCCACTGTGGCAACCCCTGTGGGGTATTATAGTGCAATGCCTGGCTGTAACCCACCTGCGAACGAAACCTGAAACTATGGCGAGGCCTGGCCCACGGATGTAAAAAGAAGAACCATTTTCTGGCGAGGAGTCAGAAAACAATCTTCCCTCGTTATCCCCCAGAGC